>WGBJ01000253.1 GCA_015494385.1 Marinosulfonomonas sp. | reverse complement strand
TCCCCTTTCAGGTCGGGGCCGATTTCGACAATCTTGCCACCCTCGATTTTCACATCTGCCTTATAGGTCAGATCGGCGGTGACAACGGTGCCGCCCTTGATTACCTTGCTCATCTTGTTTCTCCCTTTTCTTTATCGGCAACTCTGGCGCGCCGGACCCAGATCACGATCCTTCAGGATCACGGATATCAGCGATTTTCGCGCCCGTCTGCACGCGTTTTCAAAGTCTATTTCGCGGTCGGTATATTCTGCGTCAAACACCGGTTTGCCGTATCGGACATAGGGCAGAACCTCTGTGCACCAGTCGTCCTGATAACAGCTTTCGGTGATTGCGAAATCCATTGTGCGCACCAGATCATCGGTCAGGTCGGGTGCATTTTTCTGGCCGATTTCAAGGCCCAGCATATGGGCGGTGGTGGCCAGAAGTTTGATATAACGCAAGCCATCCTCGCGGGTCAGAGGGAAGCCTGTGTCATTGTCATATACATCCATATTGTCCGGCTCGACCGCATCAAATCCCATCATCTTGCAACGGGAAAACCGTTCGGCCATCAGCGCGGGCAGATGGCTGCGGTCACGGATATCGAGGAAGTTTTCATCCGGCCAATCCTCGTAACGGTTGCCAACAATGGTGGGCGGAAAATGATCGACATCATCGCGCCAGTTTTCCAGCGTGCCGACGCTGACGTAACAGATGGTATAAACCCCGTCGGCATTCAGCGCGGCGATCTGTTCCTTGGTCACATTGTCAGGGTCCGCATCAAACACCCGCACCCCGTCTGGCGGGGCAACGGATTCGGACAACTGCCAATCCCAATCCGACCCCGGCGTTGGGGCGGCGAGGGCCGGAAGGGCGCCAAGGAGGAGCGCGGTTATGAGGGGGATGTGTTTCAGGTTACCTTCTCGCTTAATTGCATTGAATACTCACCGACCCTCTGGAACTGGGGATTGCTTGGCAATAGACCAAAGTTCCCGTAAGCTTATTAAGCTTAATCGCAAGATTACTTCTGGTCGCAATAACCTCATAGCGATTTGTTGCAACAATCGACAAAGCGATTAGCGCCCCTGCTATTACGATTCCTTTTCCAATATTCACTCCACAATCTCCGCCGTCTCCACAACCGCGTGCATCAAGACATCCGCGCCCGCTGTGGCCCATTCCTTGGAAATCTCCTCGGCCTCGTTATGGCTCAGACCGTCCACACATGGGCACATGATCATCGCTGTCGGAGCCACCTTGTTGATCCAGCAGGCGTCATGCCCCGCGCCGGAAATGATGTCACGATGGGAATAGCCCAGACGCTCGGCCGCGTTGCGCACAGCAGCCACACAGTTTTCATCGAATTTCACCGGATCAAAGCCGCCGACCTTTTCCAGTTCCACACCCAGCCCCATTTCCTCGGCGATCTTTTTCGCGCCTTCGGCAAAACGGTTTTCCATGTCGGTGATCGTGTCCAGATCGGGTGATCTGAAATCAACCGTGAACACCACCTTGCCCGGAATCACGTTGCGCGAGTTGGGGAACACGTCGATATGCCCCGCAGCGCCCACAGCATCGGGCGCGTGCGACCATGCAATTTCGTCCACCAGTTGCAGCATTTTCGCCATGCCCAGACCGGCGTTTTTACGCATCGGCATCGGGGTGGAGCCAGTGTGGCTTTCCTTGCCCGTCACCGTGACCTGGGTCCATGACAACCCCTGCCCGTGGGTGACAACGCCGATCAGTTTGTCTTCGGCTTCCAGAATTGGCCCCTGCTCGATGTGATACTCAAACATCGCGTGCATTTTGCGGGCGCCGACGGGTTCGTCACCTTCCCAGCCGATCCGCTTCAATTCATCCCCGAACCGCTTGCCTTCGGCATCAACGCGGTCTTTGGCCCAGTCCTCTTCCAGCACACCGGCAAATACGCCGGAGGACAGCATCGCGGGGGCAAAGCGCGTGCCTTCCTCGTTGGTCCAGTTGGTGATGACGATCGGGTGTTTGGTTTTGACGTTCATGTCGTTCAGGCTGCGCACCAGTTCCAGACCGGCCAGCACCCCCAGCACCCCGTCATATTTCCCGCCGGTCGGCTGGGTATCAAGGTGGCTGCCAACGTAAACCGGCAGCGCATCGGGATCCGTGCCTTCGCGCCGCGCAAACATGTTGCCCATGCTGTCGACACCCATGGTGCAGCCCGCTTCCTCGCACCATTTCTGGAACAGTTTGCGGCCCTCGCCGTCAGCATCCGTCAGAGTCTGGCGGTTGTTGCCACCGGCCACGCCGGGTCCGATTTTAGCCATCTCCATCAGGCTATCCCACAGGCGGTCGCCGTTGATTTTCATGTTTGCAGCAGGTGCGGCCATTGTCTTAACTCCCTTAATCCAGATTTTTCAGAACATCGGCCAGTATGCCGAACAGTTCGTCGATTTGCGCCTTGTTGATCATCAGCGGCGGGGACAGCGCGATGATGTCGCCCGTGGTGCGGATCAGCAGGCCTTTGTCATAGGCTTGCAGGAAGGCGTTGAATGCACGTTTGGTCGGGGCACCTTCGATGCCCTCCAGTTCAATCGCGCCGATCAGCCCCATGTTGCGGATGTCGATCACATGCGGCAGGCCCTTGAGCGAATGCAGCGCGTCTTCCCAATAGCCGGCCAGATCGGCCGCGTTTTCAAACAACCCGTCCTCGCGGTAGGTGCGCAGCGTAGCCAGACCGGCGGCCGAGGCAATCGGGTTGCCGGAATAGGTGTAGCCGTGGAACAGTTCGATTGCTTCCTCGGGGCCCGACATAAACGCATCATGGATGGCGCTGGTGGCCAGCACCGCGCCCATCGGGATCACGCCGTTGGTCAAGCCCTTGGCGGTGGTGATCAGATCGGGCATCACGCCGAAATGGTCGGCTGCAAAATTGCTGCCAAGACGGCCGAACCCAGTGATCACTTCATCAAAGATCAGCAGGATGCCGTGTTTTGTGCAAATCTCGCGCAGTTTTTCAAGGTATCCCTTGGGCGGCATCAGCACGCCGGTGGAGCCCGCCATCGGCTCGACAATCACCGCCGCGATGTTTTCGCCACCATGCAGGGCAACGATACGTTCCAGATCCTCGGCCAGATAGGCGCCATGTTCGGGTTGTCCGCGCACAAAGGAATTCTGGTCGGGCAAATGCGTGTGCGGCAGGTGGTCCACACCCGTCAGCAACGAGCCAAAGAATTTGCGGTTATTCACAATGCCACCGACCGAGATGCCGCCAAAGTTGACCCCGTGATAGCCCCGCTCGCGGCCAATCAGACGGGTGCGGGTGCCTTCGCCGCGCACGCGGTGATAGGCCAGCGCGATTTTCAGCGCGGTCTCAACGGATTCAGACCCCGAGTTGGTAAAGAACACATGTTCAAACGGATCCGGCGCCATATCGCGGATGGCCGTGGCCAATTCAAACGCCTTGGGGTGGCCCATCTGGAACGCCGGTGCATAATCCAGTTCAGCCGCCTGTTTCTGGATTGCCTCGGTGATCAGCGGGCGGTTATGGCCCGCATTTACACACCACAGACCGGCGGTGCCATCCAGCACATCGCGCCCATCGGCAGTTTTGTAATACATCCCGTCCGCCGAAACGAACATACGCGGGTTTTTCTTGAACTGGCGATTGGCCGTGAACGGCATCCAGAAGGCGGACAAATCATTGGGAACCTTGGGTGTATCATAAGCCATGACAAGCAATCCTGTTATGTGGTGGCGGCAGTTAGCGCAGATTGTTTTGACCAATTGGTCAGAAGCACGCTAGCAGAGCCGCGTTTTCAGTCAAGGAATTCGTCACCAAGTTTAGCGTTCATTTGCACTCGAACGAAGAAAAATCGCGTATCAGTGGAATTTTTGTGGCAGTTTGGCTTGTGGTCGGTAAACTAGGCAGTCAAACGGACAGGAATTCGCTGGAATTAGGGGCAGTAAATGGCCGAGCCACAGACGCGCACACGAATACAGAAGAAAAACCGCACAACGATTCTCGATGCGGCGCTGGATGTTTTTTCGCAATTCGGCTTTCGCGGGTCGACTTTGGACCAGATCGCCAAGGCGGCCGGTTTGTCCAAGCCGAACCTGCTGTACTACTTCCCCTCCAAGGAAGCGATCCATGTGGAATTGCTGTCCTGCCTGATGGACACATGGCTGGACCCGCTGCGCGATCTGGACCCGAATGGCGAACCGCGCGACGAAATCCTGGCCTATGTGCGCCGCAAGCTGGAGATGAGCCGGAATTTTCCGCGTGAAAGCCGACTGTTCGCCAATGAAATCCTGCAAGGTGCGCCGCGTATTATGGATGCGATCAAGGGTGAATTGAAGGAATTAACCGACGAGAAGGCCGCGGTGATTCAGGGCTGGATGGATGCGGGTAAAATTGCGCCATCCCACCCTTATCATCTGTTGTTTTCGATCTGGTCCCTGACCCAGCATTACGCCGATTTCGACGTGCAGGTGCGGGCCGTTCTGGGCGACGAAGGCGGTGATCCCTTCCCCGCTGCCGAACAATATCTGGAAACATTGTTCAGTAAATTGTTGGCGGTTTAACGCGGTTTCATCGCAGCTAATATTCGCAGTCATCACATATGGCAGGGTTCACTGATCTGTGGGGCGCGATATTGCCACAGCTAAATTCGTTCTATACGACTACACTGGGAAACGGCCAAAGCCTTGGATTATAGGGGTATACTCGGGTCCAAGGGTGATGGTTATTATTGATATACCGTTGCGGTTCAAGGCCGTGCGGAATTCCAAGAATGTCCTGGGAGGGAAACCTATGCTCGGAAAAATGATGCAAATGCCACTCACAATCAGCTCGCTAATTCAACATGCCGGGCGTTACCACGGGAAAACCGAAATCATTTCGGTTGACAGCACCGGTGAAATTGAGCGGATGAACTGGGGGACAATCGAGGCCACCTCGCGCCGCCTTGCGTCGGCACTGGGCAAACTCGGCATATCCAAAGGTGACCGCTGCGCCACCATTGCGTGGAACAACCGCCGCCATTTGGAAATCTATTTTGGTGTCTCCGGGGGCGGTATGGTGTGTCATACTGTCTCTTATACACATCTCCGAGC
>WGBJ01000252.1 GCA_015494385.1 Marinosulfonomonas sp. | reverse complement strand
CCCGGCAACATGCCCGAGTAAGGCGCGGTATGGGCCGGATTGATCACGGTCAGGCGGGCGCCTGCCATCGGCTTCATACCAAACATCCGTGCCACCAGCGCATGGGTATGACCACCGCCAATCAGAACGACATCGCGGATAAGGGGGGATAGGAGTGTGCATGTGAGGACCAATGATTACAGGGTTTTGCAATGTGACTATGCCTGTCGGCGGCGAAGTTCAAGTCACGGGAACGCGATCTGTTTGCGCTTGGCATTACCCGCAAACAGCGCTTTAATGCAGGACTGTTGCGTCACAAGGAATTTAAGGAAGCACTATGAACAAAGATCACCGCAAACACCCGATGCGCGACTCGCGGCAGGATATCGAAGCCGCCCTCGAGATACCGGACACCCCGCAGACCCGCGCGCCGTCCTACCGGCTGGCCTTTGCCGACAATGAATTCCTGTGCCGTGACGAACTGCGCCCTGTGCGGTTGCAACTGGAATTGCTGAAACCGGAAATGGCGCTGGACGAAGCGGGCATTGATTCCACCGTGGTTCTGTTCGGGGGCGCACGGATACCCGAGCCTGCGAAAAAGGACACCGCCCGCACCAAAACGCTGGCCGAACTGTCGAAATACTATGACGAGGCGCGCGAATTTGCCCGTCTGATGACGCTAAAAAGCAACGGCAACGGCGGCAAGGAAAACGTGATCGTCACCGGTGGCGGACCGGGTGTGATGGAGGCCGGAAACCGTGGTGCGCTGGATGCGGGCGGGGTTTCGATCGGCTTGAACATTGTGCTGCCGCATGAACAGGCGCCGAATGAATATGTGACGCCCGATCTGTGCTTCAACTTCCACTATTTTGCCATCCGCAAGATGCATTTCCTGATGCGCGCCAAGGCGCTGGCCGTATTCCCCGGCGGGTTCGGCACGCTGGACGAAACCTTTGAAACGCTAACCTTGATTCAAACCGGGCGGATGGAGCGCATCCCCTTCCTGCTGTTTGGTGAAAAATTCTGGCGTAGCATTATCAACTGGGAAGCACTGGCCGAGGCCGGCACAATCGCAGCCGAGGATCTGGACCTGTTCAAATTTGTCGAAACGGCCCAAGAGGCGGTTGAGGTGATCGAGAACTGGGAAGCCTAGGTGCCGGTGCCCAGCATCCTGTCTGACAGCCATTTGTGGCGATGCCCCGGAAACGGTCTTTGGAATTTACGCATCAGGCTGGCATAGCCATAGCCAAGCTCGGACCCTTTGCAAATCCGTTCCCCGTTCAGGCGATGCAGGCACAGGCCGCCGCCTGCCTCGCGCAGGCTGTATCCCTTGCCAGCCAGCCGGCTCTGTAAATCCGCCCAGCTTTCCGCATAGGCAAAATCATCCGCGAGAAGCGCCCGCAAGGGAGCGACGAGCCGCTCATCAGCCCTGACGGGCTTCTTCGCTTTTTCACGGCGGCGGAAATCACGATTCAGGGCATCACGTATGATCTGGCCAACCGAAACATCCTCTTGCCGTGCAATTCTGTTCAGGGCCTCTAACGTCGTGGCAGGGAGTTTTACTAAAACCGATTCCATAATCACAGATTCACAGAACATGGTTAGTAATCAGTTAATCGCCCTTCCTGCTTTTCCGCACCCGCTCGCTTTCCGATTTCAACTGGCCACAGGCGGCCATAATATCCTCGCCGCGCGGTTTGCGCACAGGCGATGAATAGCCCGCATTGAACACAATATCCGCAAAGGCACGGATGCGGTTGTTGGAGGAGCGCTCGTAAGGTGACCCCGGCCATTCGTTGAACGGGATCAGGTTGATCTTGGCCGGAATACCCTTGATCAACTGCACCAGACGCCGCGCGTCCTCGTCACTATCGTTCACGCCTTTCAGCATGACATACTCAAAGGTGATGCGTTCCGAATTGCTGGCCTTGGGATATTCCCGCAGGGCGTCCAGCAGCGCCTCGATGTTCCATTTCTTGTTGATCGGCACCAACCGGTCGCGCACCTCGTCCGTGGTAGCGTGGAAAGACACCGCCAGCATGCAGCCGATTTCATCCGCCGTTCGGGCGATTTCGGGCACCACACCGGATGTCGACAGGGTAATCCTGCGACGCGACAGCGATATCCCCTCGGGGTCCATCGCGATTTTCATCGCATCACGCACAGCATCGAAATTATACAAAGGTTCGCCCATACCCATCAGCACGATGTTGGACAGCAACCGTGCCTCGGGCGGGTTGGGCACACCCAGTTCCGGCCATTCACCCAGATCATCGCGCGCCACCATCACCTGCCCGATGATCTCGGCCGCGGTCAGATTTCGCACCAGCCGCTGCGTGCCGGTATGGCAGAACGAACAGGTCAGCGTGCAACCCACTTGCGAGGAAATGCACAACGTCCCGCGTCCTTCTTCGGGGATGTAGACAATCTCGACCTCGTGCCCGCCGGCAATCCGCACCAGATATTTGCGGGTGCCGTCGCTGGATACCTGTTTGGTCACCACCTCGGGCACCGCCACCACGAATTTCTCGGCCAACATGGCGCGGATGTCTTTGGACAGGTTGGTCATCTGGGCAAAGTCACGCACGCCCTTTTGGTATATCCACTGCCAGATCTGCCCCGCCCGCATCTTGCCCTGCTTTTCGGGGATGCCTGCCTTGATCAGCACATCGCGCAGCGCCTCGCGGGTCAGACCGACAAGGTTCGCTTTGCCCTCCTGATCCACTTTGCGTGGCAGGGTCACAACTTCGGGGGTGATGGGGGCCTTGTTTGACATTGTGATCTCCTGCGGGGGTTAGAACGAACCCTTTAAAGGATTCGCAGGCGTATTGCCAAACAAAACACCCCGCCGCAAATGCAACGGGGTGCCGGTAATTTCAAACGGGGCTATGCCCTAGTTGGAACAGCGCTTGGCCGCTTCTTCCACCGCCGCGGTAAAGCCCAGCAGCGAGAACGTGTCCTTGGTCACCGTGCCCCGCGCCGAACGGCCGGTCACAACAGCCTTGGCGCCGCGTTTCATTGCGGTGATCAGCTTGGCATCATCCGCAGGTGCGGCCGGCCAGGCATTTTCACCCGAAGTGAACAATTCGTAGGTGTTGTCGCCAACCTTCATTGAAACGGTCGAACCCTTGGCGAATGGATAGCCGCCGGTAAACGACACCTCGCCTTTGACGCCCGATCCGGGGCGGTAGGATACGAACAGCAGGATTTCACTGCGCCGCACGGCCACGACACGGCCTTCGCGGGTGTTCACGGTTTCCTTGGGGCTGGAAACGGCCCAGCATTCGGTCGGGTTGTCCTCGACAAAAACGCTCCAGTCGGTTTTGGCTGCCACGCGGTTGGTCGATTGCTGCGCCATTGCACCCGTTGCCAACATGGCAATCAACGCGCCGCCCAGTGTTCTAGCGATAATAGATTTCATGTCCTTCACAGCCTCCAGCTGTTTTTACCTCAATTAATGCCGCGCCAGTGGTCATTTTTTCTTGACCTTTTGCTTGGGCGAGCGTGTTTTCAACTCGATACATACACATTAACGTATTATCGCCCAGTATTTAAAGCCCTGTTGGCAAATTTTCGCGCAAAACCCGAAAAGGAAAGACAATGACGAACCCTGTTCCAATGGCCGAAATCTGGCGTGGCCCGTTTCTGGAGTCGGTCCACACCGGCCATGCGGTGATTTGCGATGCCTCTGGAAATATCGTCGAAAGCTGGGGGGACCCTGATTTTGTGATGCTGCCGCGCTCGTCCTCGAAGATGATTCAGGCGCTGCCATTGATCGAAAGCGGTGCGGCAGCGGCGGCCGGGCTTGGCCCCGAGCAACTGGCGCTTGCCTGCGCATCCCACAACAGTGCCGCGATCCATACAGACCGTGTTTTGGCATGGTTAGAGACACTTTCCCTGTCAGAATCCGATTTGCGCTGCGGGTCGCACGACCCCAAGGATACCGAGGCCCACCACGCCCTGATCCGCGCCCATGAAAAACCCTGCCAGATCCATAACAACTGTTCGGGCAAGCACACCGGTTTCCTGACCCTGAACAAACACCTTGGCGGCGGGTCAGAATACAATGACCCCGACCACCCCGTGCAACTGGCCGTGCGCGAGGCGTTCGAGGATGTGACCGGCATGGACAGCCCTGGTT
>WGBJ01000251.1 GCA_015494385.1 Marinosulfonomonas sp. | reverse complement strand
CTTGGGCCAACCCCTGCGCCTCGCAATGGATCAGATACCCTTCGACATCGGCGCGGGTGGCGCTGGTGAAATCCGGCCCCTTGCCAGACAGCCAATCGGCAAAATCCATCAGGTCGCGGGCATAGGCGGACCGGGTGTTGGCGGCGGCGTCCATTTCGGCGGCCTGGGCGTCCAGATAGGTGCTGATCCAGTGGCGGGCGTCCATCGGCCTAGCCGCGCCGTTCCAGCAGCATCAACTGTATCGCCGCCCGCCGCGCCGTATCCTCAAGCCCGACAGAACGCAGCAATAACAAGGCCTTGCGCACATCTTTCAGATCCCCGTCCGCCCCTTGGGCAAACAGGGTGATGGCTTGCAATATCGCCTTGCCCAACTGGTTGTCCGCCAGAAGGGATGCAAATTCGACCGGCGCCGTGTTGGCCTGAAACGCGGGTTTCACCACATTGCCCTTGGCATCGGGCGAGGCCACGCCATTCACGTCCCCTTGCGCCAGCGCAACCAGAAACTTGTCCATCACCGTGACCGGTTTGAAGTGGCCCGCCACCTTTTCGTAATCTGCCGACAGCAAGCCGATATGAAACGCCAGTTCGGCCGCTTCATCGTGCAATGGCAAGCGTTCCAGCCGCTCGCCGTATAATGTGGCAAAGGGCACTTCCAGATGGGCGTGCTGCATTTCCTGCCAGACGGCGGGCAGGGTGCTGGCCACCGCACCCGGATCATTGGTGGACATGGCGGTGTCGAATTGCTGCACCGCCTCGACCCGTTCCCATATGCCGCCCGAAGCAGCCGGCAGGCGTTCGGTGTAAATCCCCAGCAAGCGGTTCGGATCAATCGCACCGGTGCGGGCCAGCCGTTCGGCGGCCTCGATCTGGGTTTTCCAGCCGGTGTTGCTGCGCAGGTCGGCATTGGCAAAGGCTAGCGGCAAGTTGGCTGTCGGGATCGGCTCGCCAATCGCTTCGCGCATGCGGAAAATCAGCGGTGTAACGTGTTTGGGTACGGGCAGGGGGGCTGTGCCCTCGAATAATTCGGGGTCCAGAAAGCGCGCCAAAAGGGCGTCTTCCTCTTTGGTGATATAGCCCAGTACCTTGGCGGTTTCCAAAGTTACCGCGGCGGCATTCCAGTCCCCGTTGCGCGCCAGACAAAACACCCGCGCCGGATAGGTGGGGGCGATATCGGCCTTGTCTTTCAGCTTGGCACAGGCGGCATGTTCGGTGCCGGTCAGCAGGGCCACATCGAACCAGCGGCGAAACAGATCGGGCGTGTCCGGTCCCGCGCGTTCCAGCAGGGCCTGCGCCTGATCCAGCGATCCCATATCCAGCAATTTGTCGATCCGCGCCAAAAACAGCGCGCCGGTGCCATCGGCATCCAGTGGCGCATCCAGTTCGGCCAGCAGGATCATTTTCAACAGATCCTCCAGCGCGGGCAGGCTTTGAACCGGTTGACGCCGCACCAGATTGGCCAGTTCCTCGCTGGGGGTGGCGCCCCAGAAGGTGCGCGGCAACCCGGTGACAGACACCGGCAACAACCCCACCGCATCGGGCGTTGGCCCGTCCAGCGTGGTGACGGTGATATCCTCGACCGAGGCATCGCGGGTAATATCTGTGGCTGCGGGTGGCTGCATCACAACCGGTGTGGCCACCGTATCGGACAGCCAGTCAATCGCCGAAAGCGGCGCATCTGCCAGTGCAATCGTGGCATTGCCCAGAACAAGGGCTGTGAAAATGAAAAACCTTTTACTCGACATCCAGTGTAACCGGCTGGTTAACCTCTTTTACCTCGGGGGTCATATCCCCCAGATAGGCATAGCCCGTCAGGGCGACAAAGCCCAGTAAAAGAAGGAAAATAAGTGCCTTTAGCAATCGCCCCATTATCGTCTGCCTTTTTGTTTTGACTGCATTATGACGCAGTTTGCCCGATTTATATATGGCCTTTTATGAAATTTCACGCCATTGAATGTAATAATTTCGTAATTAAGCGGGTGACTGCCGGTTTGTCATATGTGTTGAAAAAGACGGTTGTGCTGGTTGGCATGATGGGGGCGGGCAAAACGGCCGTCGGCAAGGCCTTGGCCGAGCGCCTTTCGGTGCCGTTTCTGGATTCCGATGACGAGATCGTCAAAGCCGCGAATATGTCGATTGCCGAAGTGTTCGAGCGCGATGGCGAGGCTTTCTTTCGGGCCCGTGAAACCGAAGTGATCACGCGTCTGCTGGAAGAAGAGGTCGGCATTTTGTCCACCGGTGGCGGGGCCTTTCTGGCCGAGCAAAACCGGGCGGTGATTGCCGACAAAGGGGTGGCGGTCTGGCTAAAGGCTGACCTTGGTCTGCTTTGGGCGCGGGTGCGGCACAAAAACACGCGGCCCCTTTTGCGCACCGCCAACCCGCGCCAGACCTTGCGCGAATTATGCGAGGCCCGCGAGCCGCTTTATGCAAAGGCCGATCTGGCCGTGCAGGGACGGGCGGAATATTCGATCAACGATATGGCATCGGCGGTGCTGGAGGCTCTGAAATCCCGCCCCGATGTGCTGGAGGCAGACTGATGGTTGAAACCCTGCGTGTGGAACTGGGCGATCGCGCCTATGATATCCGGATTGGCGACGGGCTGATCAAACGGGCGGGCGCCGAAATCGCCCCCTTGCTGGCGCGTCCCCGTGTGGCGGTGGTGTCGGATGAAAACGTCGCGGCCCTGCATCTGGACAGCTTGCGCGCCGGTCTGGCCGATGCGGGCATCGACATGGTGTCGCTGGTGCTGCCCGCAGGCGAGGCGACCAAGGCATGGCCGCAATTCACCCGCACGGTGGAATGGTTGCTGGATCAAAAGATCGAGCGGCGCGATGTTGTGGTGGCCTTTGGCGGCGGGGTGATTGGCGATCTGGTCGGCTTTGCCGCCTCTGTGCTGCGGCGCGGGGTGCGGTTTGTGCAAATCCCAACGTCCCTGCTGGCGCAGGTGGACAGTTCGGTCGGCGGCAAGACCGGCATCAACGCCCCCCAGGGCAAAAACCTGATCGGCGCCTTTCATCAGCCCTCGCTGGTGCTGGCCGACATTGGTGTTCTGGGCACCCTGACCCCGCGCGACTTTCTGGCCGGCTATGGCGAGGTGGTGAAATACGGCATGCTGGGCGATCTGGATTTCTTTGAATGGCTGGAAATCAACGGCCCCGCACTGGCGGCCGGTGACATGGCCTTGCGGGCCGAGGCCGTGCGCCGCTCCTGTCAGGCCAAGGCCGACATCGTGGCACGGGATGAAACCGAGCAGGGGGACCGTGCGTTGTTGAACCTCGGGCATACCTTCTGTCATGCGCTTGAATCCGCGACTGGCTATTCCGACCGTCTGTTGCAT
>WGBJ01000250.1 GCA_015494385.1 Marinosulfonomonas sp. | reverse complement strand
CCTTCCAGTCCCACCATTCGGTTTGCAGCCATTCCTCCATCCACGCATGGATATGATCGGCCCCGCCGGATGTGGTGTGGCACAGGAATGTGTCGTCATCAATCCGCGCCACCACGCCGTCATCCATCAGGAACCCGTTTTCATTGCACATCAGCCCGTAACGGCAGCGGCCCGGCTTCAAGGTGGACATCATGTTGGTGTAGAGCATGTCGAGGAACCTGCCCGCATCCGGCCCTTTGACGATGATCTTGCCAAGGGTCGAGGCATCGAGCAGCCCCAGATTATTGCGCGTGTTGTTCACCTCGCGCACCACGGCTTGTTCGTGGCTCTCGCCATCGCGGGGATAGCAATAGGGGCGGCGCCATTGGCCAACAGGTTCCATATAGGCGCCCTGTTCCACATGCCAGTCGTGCATCGGGGTGCGGCGCAGGGGCTGGAAGATGTCGCCGCGTGCCTCGCCCGCAATCGCGCCCATGGAGATCGGCGTATAGGGCGGGCGAAAGGTGGTGGTGCCGGTTTGCGGAATGGGCTGGTCCAAGGCATTGGACAATACGGCCAAGCCGTTGATATTACTCAGCTTACCCTGATCGGTCGCCATACCAAGGGTGGTGTAGCGTTTGGTGTGCTCGACACTGGCGTAACCTTCGCGGGCGGCCAGTTGCACGTCGGACACCTTCACATCGTTCTGGAAATCCAGCCACATCTTGGCTTTCAGATCAGGTGTGGCTTTGGCGGGCATGATCCAGACCGGGGCCATCAATGCCTCATCGGTCGGGCGCGCCTTGGGCGGCCCTGCCCTCTTCGGGGTAAACCCTGCCGCTTTGGCAGCGGATTTGCCCGCCGCATGGGCGTCTTTCAGCACCTCGGGCGTGTCCATCGCGCCGCTGGCGATACCGGCAGTCAGCACGAATCCTTCGCCATCGGCACCGGTGGGTGGGCGTTTGGGATCGGGAGCAAAATGGGCCTGATCCTCAACCCAGTTCAGCTTGCCACCACAGTGCGACCACAGATGCACCACGGGGGACCAGCCGCCGGACATTGCCACGCAATCGCATTTGATTTCCTCGCGCGCACCGCCGTCCCCGTCTTGCAGGCAGACCTCCACACCGGTTACCCGCTTGCCGCCCTTGACCTTGGCAATGGCGCGGCCTTCGCGCACCTCGATGCCCAAGGCGCGGGCCTGATCGGGCAAATCGCCGTCAATCAGCGGGCGGGCGTCGATAATGGCAGGCACGTCCAGCCCCGCCTGTTTCAACGCAATCGCGGTGCGGTAGGCGTCGTCATTATTGGTGACCACCACGGTGCGCTGCCCCACAGCCACGCCCCAGTTCACCAGATAATCGCGCACGGCAGAGGCCAGCATCACGCCGGGGATGTCGTTGCCCGCAAAGGACAGGCTGCGCTCAATGGCGCCGGTGGCGGTGATGATCTGTTTCGCCCTGATCCGCCACAGCCGGTGGCGCGGGGCGTCTGTATCGGGGGCGTGGTCGGTGATCTGTTCATAGCCCAGCGCATAGCCGTGATCGTAAACGCCAGCACCCGAGGTGCGGTTGCGGATTGTGACGTTGTCCATGCCTTGCAGCGTGGCCAGCGTTTCGTCCACCCAGTCCTGAGCCGGTTTGCCGTCAATTTCGGCCCCGTCCACCGGCGCGCGGCCGCCCCAATGGGCGGTTTGCTCGATCAGCAGCACCTTGGCACCGGAAGAAGCCGCAGCAAGTGCGGCTTGCAGACCGGCAATGCCGCCGCCAACCACCAGCACATCGGTGAAGAAATAGAAATGCTCGTACCGGTCCGCATCGCGTTCTTTGGGCGGTTTGCCAAGGCCGGCGGACTGGCGCACGATGGGTTCGAACACAGTTTTCCACGCCGCACGCGGGAACATGAAGGTTTTATAGTAGAAACCGGCAGGCAGGAAGCGGCTGACATAGTTGTTCACCACGCCCACGTCGAAATTCAGGCTGGGCCAGTGGTTTTGCGATGTCGCACACAGACCGTCAAACAATTCGGTGGTGGTGGTGCGCTGGTTCGGCTCGAACCTTGCACCCTGCCCCATGTTCACCAGCGCGTTGGGTTCTTCGGTGCCGCTGGCCACCACCCCGCGCGGGCGGTGGTATTTGAACGAGCGGCCCATCAGCATCCGGTCATTGGCCAGCAGCGCCGAGGCCAGCGTGTCACCAAAGTAGCCGCCAAGGGACTGGCCGTTGAAAGTAAAGGTAACGGGGGCGTTTTTGTTCAGGAAACGGCCCATGTTCGGGATGCGGGTGCTCATTTTGCAGCCCTTTCGGTGGGGGTGGCGTGGGAGCCTCCGGCGGGGATATTTAGGGAACAAAGATATGTCATTTCCAGCCCTCCCAATCGGGGCGTTTTTGTTTGATCTTTTTGATCAGGTCGGCGGGGGGCTGCGTGGTTTGGGCGCTGTAGGTGCCGAACACTTCCAGCGTCATGGTGCAGCGGGCGGCATGGAACCATTTTCCGCAGCCGTTGCTGTGCCGCCAGCGTTCAAAATGCACACCCTTGGGGTTTTTGCGATAGAACAGGTAGGATTGCAGGTCATCATTCGAGGCCCCTGTGGCGTAGCGGGTCAGGTGGGCCTCGCCGCCGGCGTGGAGTTCGGTTTCTTCGGCTGCCACGCCGCAGTTTGGGCATTCAAGGATTAGCATTTTGGGAACTCTTTACTTTATCGATTTTAATTTCTGGGAAAAGATCACCGAAACATGTTCTCGCCGCTTTATTATAACATAATAGCGCTTCGTTCGAAGCAGGGATGTCTTTTTCCAAATTTTCCATCAATGAACCGAGTATTAGGTTAAGTTGGCCTGACTTGATCGCATAGATCGCTTGCAATTCCTTTGGTATTTGTTCCTGCGAGATGATACCATCGAACTGACTTACAATGCCCATCTGGGACATTTTCCAATCTTCCATATCCTTTTTCAAATGGCTGTAGCTTTCCCAAATGGCCAAGTTATTTAGCATCTTCCCTTCAATGTCTTGAACTTTAGAAATCGTGCTTGAGAACTTTTTGGTCAACAAAAATCTAATCTCGTCTGCAGTTAGCCTGTTTGGGCTTGGAAAAGTGCCGACACTGGCCGGAACATAATTAAATGCATCGTCAGATTTAAGCCCCGCATTCTTAGTTTTGATGAAAGCATCATCGATAATTTTATCAATATTAGCTCCTAGATTAGCCAGATCGAGT
>WGBJ01000249.1 GCA_015494385.1 Marinosulfonomonas sp. | reverse complement strand
TTCCGAACGCGCCGGTATCTTTGATATCGGGCTAGAGGGCAAAATGCTGATCTCGGCGTTTTTCACCGCTGCTGTGTCCTACCAGACCGGCTATATCTGGTATGGTGTGGCTGCCGGCATTGCCGCCTCGATGGTGTTTGCGCTGATCCACGGGGTTGCCTCGATCACCTTTCGCGGCAATCAGCTGATTTCCGGTGTGGCGATCAATTTTCTGGCCTCAGGGCTAACCGTGGTGATTGGCCATGCGTGGTTCAAAAAAGGCGGGCTGACACCGCCCCTCAGCTATGACGGACGGTTCCACGAAATTACCCTGCCCTTTGCCGATGCCCTGCGCGACGTGCCGATACTGGGGCCGATTTATGCCGATGTGATTTCAGGTCACAAACTGCTGGTCTATGTGGCAATCCTGATTGTGCCGCTCACATGGTGGTTGCTCTATCGCACCCGTTTCGGCCTGCGCCTGCGGGCCGTCGGGGAAAACCCGGCGTCCGTAGATACCGCCGGTGTTTCGGTCGTGCGCTATCGCTATGCTGCTGTGATGATTGCCGGTGTGCTGTGCGGATTGGGCGGAGCCTATCTGTCAACGTCCCAGGGTGCTGCCTTTGGCAAGGAAATGACAGCCGGTCGCGGCTTTATCGCTCTGGCCGCCCTGATCTTTGCAAAATGGCGTCCGTGGCATGCGTTGATGGCCTGTTTGCTGTTCGGTTTCCTCGAGGCAATCAGCAACCTGTTCCCCGATATCAACGTGTTCGGACTGTTTGAAATTCCGGTCCAGTTCACTCAGGCGCTGCCTTATATCCTGACTGTGGTGATTCTTGCAGGCTTTGTCGGCAAGGCGATTCCACCCCGTGCAGGTGGCGAGCCATATGTAAAAGAGCGGTAAAAGAACCGCATATATACGAATTTTTGCATCTATTAGGCGCAAAACCCGCCCAGAGCTATTGTCTGGGCGGGTATTTTTGTCCTAGGTAGTTATATGCAGATTTATCTTCCTATTGCCGAAATCTCGGTAAACGCATTTCTTTTGCTCGGTCTTGGCGGGCTTGTTGGGATCCTGTCGGGCATGTTCGGCGTTGGTGGCGGATTTTTAATGACGCCACTGCTGTTCTTTATAGGCATCCCGCCGGCTGTGGCCGTGGCAACCGAAGCCAACCAGATCGTTGCATCGTCCTTTTCCGGTGTGCTTGCGCATTTCAAGCGAAAGACGGTGGATCTGAAAATGGGCACCGTGCTGCTGATCGGCGGTCTGATCGGCGCATACCTTGGTATTCTGTTATTTAACTACCTTAAAAGCCTTGGGCAGGTCGATCTTCTGGTCAAACTCAGCTATGTGGTTTTTCTGGGCATCATCGGCTCGTTGATGTTTGTCGAAAGCCTGAATGCGATCCGGCGGGCCAAGAAAACCGGCACGGCTGCCAAACGCCGGAAGCACAACTGGATCCACAACCTGCCATTCAAGATGAAGTTCCGCACTTCGGGGCTTTATATCTCGGTGATCCCGCCATTTTTTGTCGGTATTTTCGTCGGTGTTCTAGCTGCGATTATGGGCGTTGGCGGTGGCTTTGTGATGGTGCCTGCGATGATCTATCTGATCGGCATGCCAACCAAGGTTGTGATCGGCACCTCGCTGTACCAGATCATCTTTGTGACTGCCTTTACCACGTTGATGCACGCGACAACCAACTACACTGTGGACGTTGTGCTGGCGGTTCTGCTGTTGGTCGGCGGTGTGATTGGCGCGCAAATCGGCACCCGCATCGGGGTCAAGATGAAAGCCGAACAGTTGCGCATCCTGCTGGCCCTTATGGTGCTGGCAGTTTGTGGTAAACTGGCGTTTGATCTGCTGCTGCAGCCAAGCGAACTTTATTCCCTTGGTGCCGGTGGAGGCCACTAGATGCTACGTTACATTGCCCTGTTCCTTGCATTCGCCCTGCCTCTAGACGCCGGCGAGAAAATTATCGCCGACTTGTCGCAGAACCGTGTCGGTATCTCGGCCACGTTTGATGGCTCGGACATTCTGATTTTCGGCGCCATCAACCGTGATGCCCCCCCACCCGAAGGCAGCCCCCTGCAAGTGGTCGTTTCGGTGTCCGGCCCGCTGGAACCAGTGACCGTGCGTCGCAAGGACAAACGTGCCGGCATCATCTGGGTGAACAGCGCATCGGTGCTGATTGACGAAGCACCCAGTTTTTATTCTGTGGCAACAACAGCGCCGCTAAAGGAAATCCTGTCTGACGAAGACGATCTGAAATACAAGGTATCGATCCCGCGCGCGATTGAATCCATTGGCGCACAGATTGCCTCGGGCCATGCGGCTGAATTTACCGAAGCCCTGATCCGCATCCGGACAAACAACAACCTGTATCATGTGCGCGAAGGCGCGGTGGAACTGAAATCAGGCACGTTGTTTCGCACATCTATCGACCTGCCTTCGAACCTGACGGCCGGTGTCTACACCGCCCGCATCCTGATCACCCGTGACAAACAGGTGGTGGATGTGTTCGAAACCGAACTGGATATTCACAAGGTCGGACTGGAACGCTGGCTCTATA
>WGBJ01000248.1 GCA_015494385.1 Marinosulfonomonas sp. | reverse complement strand
GTGTCGCTGACTGTGGGGCGCGGGGAAACCGTGGCGATTGTGGGGGAAAGCGGCTCGGGCAAATCGGTGACGGCGCTGTCCACCGTTTCGCTGCTGCCCGACAGCGCGGAGATCACCGGCAGCATCACCTATGACGGCGCCGAAATGGTTGGCGCGGATGAAGCCGAGTTACGCCGTGTGCGCGGCAACGACATCAGCTTTATCTTTCAGGAACCGATGACATCCCTGAACCCGCTGCACACCATTGAAAAACAACTGGCCGAGAGCCTGTCACTGCATCAGGGCCTGCACGGCATACCGGCGCGCAACCGTATTCTGGAACTGCTGAACAAGGTCGGCATCCGCAATGCCGAAACCCGTCTGGGGGCCTACCCGCACCAACTGTCCGGCGGGCAGCGCCAGCGGGTGATGATCGCGATGGCGCTGGCCAACAAGCCGGACCTTCTGATCGCGGACGAACCCACAACGGCGCTGGATGTGACCATTCAGGCGCAGATACTGGAACTGCTGGCCGACCTGAAACGGACCGAGCAGATGAGCATGCTGTTCATCACCCATGACCTTGGCATCGTGCGCAAAATCGCGGATCGGGTCTATGTGATGAAGGATGGCGAAATCGTCGAGCAGGGGCCAACGGCCGAGATTTTTGACAATCCACAACACCCCTACACGCAAATGCTGCTCGAGGCCGAATCCGTCGGGCAACCCGCGCCGGTGCCCCAAGGGGCCGAAGAAGTGGTGCGCACCGAAGGGCTGCGCATCTGGTTCCCGATCTATCGCGGCTTGTTGCGGCGGGTGTCGGGCTATGTAAAGGCGGTGAACGAGGCCTCGATTTCCGTGCGCCGTGGCGAAACGCTGGGGATCGTCGGGGAATCCGGCTCGGGCAAAACCACGCTGGCGCTGGCGATCATGCGGTTGATCCCCTCGGAAGGGCCGATCGTGTTTATGGGGCAGGATATTGCCGGCTGGAAACCCGCGCAGATGCGCCCCCTGCGCCGCGATATGCAGATCGTGTTTCAGGATCCCTTCGGCTCGCTCTCGCCGCGCATGTCGATTGAACAGATCATCGCCGAGGGGCTAAGCGTGCATGGTCTGGATCCGGGGCGGGATGAACGCGAAATGGTGGCCGAGATCATGCAAGAGGTGGGGCTGGACCCCGCCCTGATGGACCGCTACCCGCATGAATTTTCCGGCGGCCAACGCCAGCGCATCGCCATTGCGCGGGCAATGATCCTGCGGCCCAAACTGCTGGTGCTGGACGAACCGACCTCGGCGCTGGATATGACGGTGCAGGTGCAGATCGTCGATCTGCTGCGCGAGTTGCAGCGCAAACACGGGCTGGCCTATCTGTTCATTTCGCATGATTTGCGCGTGGTGCGGGCGATGGCGCACAAGGTGATGGTGATGAAGCAAGGCGACGTGGTGGAAACGGGCGACGCGGCGGATGTGTTTGACGCGCCGCAGACGGAGTATACCAAGGCGCTGATGGCGGCGGCGTTTGATTTGAAGGTGAAGGGTGGGGTGTAAAGCCAATTTTGATTGGATATGGGCAGGAGTTAATGCCGAATCTTAGACCTTAGTAATCACGCATTCATTGCTTTTAGACCGTCAATAAGTGGGGTAAACATTTTAGGCTTTAGATAGCTCTTGCGATAATATTTAAGGCGATCCTCTTTCCTAGCGTTGGCGTCCATTAGAAGTGCGCCACGGCTAAGTAGATCCAAACTTTCGAGGTGGCGTCGCAAGTTACTAGTTGGTCCTTGATGGCGCGCAGTCCGTATAAGTGACGGGTCCCCGATGACTCCATCGGAAAATTCAATCCAAGCATGGCCTTCCCAATTATGCATTATATTCGGTGTGCTTGAAAAAGCTCGTTTGTATTGAAAGGTTTTAATACCGTTGCATGATAGAGAACCAACCGCCACAGAATGATGAACTCCGTCCTGCTCTAATCCACTCGAAACATAGGCACAGAGTGCAACACATTGTCCTATTGTATTAGGAAAGAGGCTCAAGGCTTCCGTTACTCTGATGTTGAAACTATTTTTTATATCCTCGGCAATCATGTTCATTCCCAACGCAAGGCTTTTTTCAACATAAAGTAAGCATTGAACCCGATAAGGTTATGCCTGATTCACTCTATTCAATACAGTGCCTCCATGAAACGGGTCTTACAAATTCTTTATAGAACACCCTATCAAACCGCCGAGCTATGCCCCGCCTTGGACAGATCATAAGCATCAAAGCTGCGCGCGACCATGCGGGTTAGCGGGCGGGCTTCGGGGGGCAGGTAGAACCCTTCTGCCGTGATTTGCGGCAGGCCCTCGAAATCGTCTGACGCTTTTTTGTACATCGCTTCCAGTTGCGTGCGGGTGATGTCGAACTTGTCCAGAATCTCGGCACTGTTGATGCGAAAATCGCACATTAGGGCTTCGATCATGCGGGCGCGCAGGCGGTCGTCTTCGGTAAAGACATGGCCGCGCACCGTGGCAAAGCGCCCTTCGCGCACCGCTGTGGTGTATTGCGAGGTGCCCGAGGCATGTTGCGCAAACCCTTGCGGGAATTTCGAGATGGATGATGCCCCAAGCCCGATCAGCACATCCGAAGTGTCGTCGGTATAGCCCTGAAAATTGCGTTTCAACTGCCCCTCGCGCTGTTTCACCGCCAGCCCATCGTCGGGCAGGGCGAAATGGTCGATGCCGATTTCTTCATAGCCATCGGCCATGAACAGTTTGCGGGCCACATCGAACAGGCCAAGGCGTTCTTCGGGGGCGGGCAGGGCGTCGGTCGGGATCAACTGCTGGCGTTTGGCCATCCATGGCACATGGGCGTAACCGTATAGCGCGACGCGGCTGGGCGACAGGGTTAACAGTTTCAGCACGGATTCGGCGATGCGCGCATCGGTCTGGTGTGGCAGGCCATAGAGGATGTCGGCGTTCAGGCTGTCGATGCCGTGGGCGCGGATCATGTCTGCGGCATCCTTGGTCAATTCGTAGCTCTGGATGCGGCCAATGACCTTTTGGATTTCCTCGTCGAAATCCTGCACCCCGATCGAGGCGCGGTTCATACCGGCATCGGCCAGCGCCTTGACGCGGGATTCGTCTATTTCGTTGGGGTCGATTTCGACGGAAAATTCGCCGCCCTTTGCCATGGGAATCATGTCCAGAACCGTGCCGGCCAGTTCGGAAATCATGTCGCCGGTCATCAGGGTTGGCGTGCCGCCGCCCCAGTGTAGCCGCGACAGGGTCAGGTCTGCGGGCAGGATTTCCTTAAGCAGGGCCAGTTCGGCTTTCAGGGTTTCCAGATAGGCGCGCACGGGTTCCTCGGATTGGGTGCCCTGCGTGCGACATGCGCAAAACCAGCATAAATGCCGACAAAACGGCACATGAAGGTAAAGCGAAATGGATGAGCCTTCCGGGATCGCGCGAACCCAGTCGGTGAAGTGGCCTTGGTTAACATCCGCACCGAAATGCGGCGCCGTCGGGTAGCTGGTATAGCGTGGCACCCGTGCGTCAAATAATCCAAGCCGTGCAAGTTGCGATTGTCCTGTCATTCAAGTAGAGTTACCCGTGAACAGGAACAATCTCTTTGATCGAGATCAAGACGAAGAAAAGCGCGAACGATTTATGAATCTAGCCGACCTATCTGACCGAGTATGCGGGGAATGCCCGATCCGTCACCGTGCCGTATGCGCGCGATGTGATACGGACGAGCAGAAGGTGCTGGATACGATGAAGTATTACCGCAGCTACGAGGCCGGGCAAACTGTGGTCTGGTCCGGTGACCGGATGGATTTTGTCGGCTCGGTTGTGTCGGGGATCGCATCGCTGTCGCAAACCATGGAAGACGGGCGCACACAGATGGTGGGCCTGTTGCTGCCCAGTGATTTTGTTGGCCGCCCCGGGCGTGAACTTGCCCCTTATGATGTGACGGCCACAACCGATCTGGTGATGTGCTGTTTTCGCAAGAAACCGTTTGAGTCGATGATGATGGAAACACCGCATATCGCGCAACGGTTGCTTGAGATGACGCTGGACGAACTGGATGCCGCGCGCGAATGGATGCTGCTTCTGGGGCGCAAAACCGCGCGCGAGAAGATTGCCAGCCTGATTGCCATTATCGCACGTCGTGGTGCCACCTTGCAATTGAAGGGGGGCGATGGCCCGCTGGTGTTCGACCTGCCGCTGACCCGTGTGGCGATGTCGGATTATCTGGGCCTGACGCTGGAAACGGTCAGCCGCCAGATTTCCGCCCTGCGCAACGAAGGGATCATTCAGCTTGAGGGCAAGCGCCATGTCACCATCCCCGATTTCCAACGGTTGCTGAATGAATCCGGCGATGATGCCGATGGCGGGATGCTGAACTAGGGCCAGGACCCATTAATCCTGCGCCACTGGCGCCGTTTTCCCGAAATATCAGCGGTTCGGGATGTGCCGTTAACAGTGGCTCTGTTCACAAGCGGCCCGCGCCGTTGAGATGAAGGGAAAACGGCGTCCTGCGGATTTGGCGGATTTTCGCGCTGAACTGCGTTACAATGCCTTGAAATAGAACCACTATTCCTGCGCCATTGTGCCTTGTCAGCACAAAAATCTGTCAAACCAGTGGTGCAGGATTAACAGGTCCTGACC
>WGBJ01000247.1 GCA_015494385.1 Marinosulfonomonas sp. | reverse complement strand
GGTTGAAGAACTGTGATACCTCGCGCCGGGCGCTCAAGGCGCTAAAGGCGGCGGGGCATGAGGTAGAGCTGGTGGATGTGCGAAAAGACGGGATATCCCCCGAGGAACTGGAGCGGTTGTATCTAGTATTCGGGCAGGATTTGCTGAACCGGCGCTCGACCACATGGCGCAAGCTGAGTGAGGACGAGCGCAAGGAGGGGGCGGTGGCACTGATGATCAAACACCCGACCCTGATGAAACGACCGGTTATATTGGAAGAGGGTGGATTGCTGACCCTTGGCTGGGGTAAAGACGAGCAGAAACATTGGGGAGTTAAAGATGCGTAACGCGGCGTTGATGTTGGGGGTGATTGGCGGGATCATTGGAATGATCGTCGGCTTTTTCAGTTATGCCTATACCCAGGCGATTGATATTATTGGCGAAAAGGCGCCGGAAGTGCTGGAGCAAGGGGGTCTGGAGCAGGTTGATAATGTCGGGTTGATCCGGTTTGTGGCGTTGTTTGCGCCATTGCTGGCGATTGCGGGCGGCGCAATGGCGCGATCGAAGGCGCGTTTTGGTGGCGGGTTGATGCTGGCCTCGGCTGCCGGCATGTATTACGCGTTCCATTTCAATGCGTTCACAATGTTCCCCATCGCCATGTGCGCGCTGGGTGGTGTGCTGGCGATTGCAGCCGTGAATCCTGACGAACACTGAAGCGGTTGCGCCGCCTGACGGCGTCGCCCAACGCGCCCCTGTCGGGGCGCGATGCCTGCGGCGCGGATATTTAGGCCATTTGGAAATGGTTAGTTGTTGCGCCGCAGTAAACGATCGAGCGAGAACGGACCAGCCCCGCGGAACACAAGGATCATCAGGATGGTGATCCAGAACAGGCGTTGGTCCATGATGGTGCCGTCTGATGCGCGGTCGAACCAAGCACCGTATTCGGTGGCCATGTGGCCGTAGATGTCGGTCAGGCTTTGCAGGATGGTAAAGCCGATCATACCAAGGGCCGCGAGGCGGGTGAACAACCCTATTACGATCAGCAGCGGCAGGATGAATTCGGCCCATGTGCCGGCCAGCGTGACAAGCCACTGGAAGGTGGTCATGGCGTCGCTATCGTAACCTGCGGCCTCGAAGGCGCGGGGGTAGATTTGGCCATAGGCGTTGCTGATATCAAAGATGCCAAACAGCCCGTCACCGATTTTCAGGCTGGCGGAGTTCCAGAAATAGATCAGCAGGGTGGCGGCAAAGGTAAAGCGGGCCAGTGTGGGCAAGAGCCACGGGCCAAGCATGGTTTCGAGTTTTTGGAAAAACGAATTGTGCAGTGAAATCAGCGCGTTCATTGTTATGTCCCTTTGGATATTTTTGTTATTGCACCGGCGGAAAGCAGAAGGCCGAGTGTTTCTGTCAGGTCGAAATCTCCCGATGTGATTGTGGCTTGTTTCAGGGCATCCCCCAATGTGGCGTTGTCGATCAACGCGGCGATGAAAGCACCTGCGCCGGAGGGCAGCACGGTGACTTGCGGGTCGAATTCGGGGCGGGTGATCAATATGTCTTCGGGGTGCATTTCCGTTGGTGGGGTGTCCCCAGAACTGTTGGCGTGGAAAATCGAGCCTACAGGCCATTTCGAGTGGACCAGATGCACCGGAGGGGCCAGATGCAGGCGGGTTTTCAGCAGGTCGTCGGGGGCGATGGCTTGCAGGGCCGTGGGGTCCAACGGCGGGGTGTCGGCGGCGTGGTAGCTGCGGCAAAGGGCCAGCTCGATCCGCGCGATATCCGGTAGATAGCCAAGGTGGGCCACTGGTTCAAACCCCTCAAGAAACGCGGGCATTTCGGCGCCGTAAAACATCAGCACGGGGCTGTTTGGCTGGTGTTGGCGCAGAAACACGCCTGCCATCGCCTTGAAGAATTCGTCACCCACCAGTTTTCGGATGACGGGGAATGTGACTTCGAGCGCTTCGGACAGGCTGACGGCGACGTTGTTACGATAGACAGAAAAGCGTTTGCCGGCGGGGGCGCCTTCGGGGTTTTGCAAGCCTTCGGGGACCGGCAGGTCAGGGTTCAGGATGGCCTGTGCAAATTCGGATTGGCGGCTCATGCGGGGGCCTTTTGCAGAATGGTCGCGGCGCGGGCGGCCTCGGCGGCCAGTTCGGGCCATTCGGGCACATTGGCGTCCCATTCGATCAAGGCGGGGCGCGCGCCGGTTTTGGACAGGGTGTAATCAAACAGCGCCCAGACCGGATCGGCCACCTCGCGCCCGTGGCTGTCGATCAGTAGCGGCGCGCCGGTATCGTCGGTGTCCTGATCATGGCCGCCAAGGTGGAATTCCCCGACATGGTCCAGCGGGAAGGCATCGATATAATCAATCGCGCCGGTTTTCTGGTTGGTGGCGGAAATAAAGACGTTGTTGATGTCCAGCAGCAGGCCACAGCCGGTGCGCGCCACCACTTCGGTCAGAAAATCGGTCTCGGAATAGGTGGATTCGGCAAAGGCCAGATAGGACGAGGGGTTTTCCAGCAGCATTTTGCGGCCCAATATATCCTGCACCTGCGCGACATGATCGGCCACGCGGGTCACGGTTTCTTCGGTATAGGGCAGGGCGATCAGATCGTTCAGATAGAACCCTTCGTGGGTGGACCATGCCAGATGTTCGGAAAAGCTGGCCGGATTCAGCCAGTCGCAAAGGTGTTTCAGGCGCTTCAGGTGATCAGTATCCAGCGGGTCCGCCCCGCCGATCGACAGGCCGACACCATGCACCGATATGGGGAAGCGTTCGGCCAGATGGCGCAATTGCGCAAGCGGGCGGCCACCGTCGCCCATATAGTTTTCGGCGTGGATTTCCAGCCATTCAACCGGCGCTGGATCCTCCATAATCGCGGCGAAATGTTGGGGTTTATAACCTACACCGGGGGCATTGGGCAGGGTTTGAGGTGGTGTGCCAGTGGTATCGAGCATGAAGCGGCCCTGACTTGAATTGAGAATTCCGGATGTAATAAGGGCGCCTTTGCGTGTCCTGCAAAGGCGCCTTTGGTCGGTTTAGGACGGGACGTCGCGGTCCAGCTCTTCGAGCGAACCCATGCGGCCTTCGGGCAGTTCGATCGAGGCACATGTGCCAGCGGGAACCAGCGAAAACGCGTTGCCCTGATAATCGACTTTCGAGGTGCCAGCGCATGTTGTGCCTGCGCCTGCTTTGCAATCATTCTGGCCAGCCAGTGCAACACCATAGCATTTTTCCTTGGCGGCAGCGGCGGCAGGTGTGGTCATCTGGGCGGTCAGAGCAGCAGCAATAGCACCGGCAACAGCGAGGGATTTGACGTGGTATGACATTTAGAACTTCCTTTGTTACGTTTCCATTTGATCGCTTGGTGGCGATGAGAGAAGGCTAACGAAAGAAGCTGCACACGGACCACTCACATCGGCGTGCGTCACGGTGGCGTTATGAAATGTCAGGGGTTTTGGGCGGAAAATGGCGGTTTTTACCCTCCTGCGCTGGAATGTTACAGCGCAGAAGGGGGAATTGTTACAGTTTCGGGCCTAGGCCAGATCGGGCGCTTTGGCCTCTTGTGACAGACTGGTGACGGCTTCGTCCAATGTGACCACCCTGGTTTGTTTTTCGCCAAGGCGGCGGATGGATACGGTGCGTTCCTCGACTTCGCGCATGCCGACGGCCAGAATGGCGGGCACTTTGCCAAGGCTGTGTTCGCGGACCTTGTAGTTGATCTTTTCATTGCGGATGTCGGCCTCGGCGCGCACACCGGCGGCCTGCAGCGCGGCGACGACTTCATGCACATAGTCATCTGCGTCCGAAATGATCGAGGCCACAACCACCTGACGCGGGGCCAGCCAGAAGGGCAGTTTGCCTGCATGGCTTTCGATCAGGATGCCGATGAACCGCTCGAAACTGCCCAGCGTGGCGCGGTGCAACATGACAGGGCGGTGTTTTGCACCGTCCTCGCCGATATATGTGGCATCCAGCCGTTCGGGCAGCACGAAATCCACTTGCAGGGTGCCGCATTGCCAGTCACGGCCAATTGCATCGGTCAGCACGAATTCCAGTTTCGGGCCATAGAACGCACCTTCGCCCGGGTTCAGGGTGTATTCGGAACCGGCGGCTTCGGTGGCGGCGATCAGGGCGGCTTCGGCTTTGTCCCAGACCTCGTCCGAACCGGCGCGGGTTTCGGGGCGGTCTGAAAACTTGACGCTGAATTCTTCAAAGCCGAGGTCTTTGTAGATCAGCGACAGGAAGTCGATGAAGCGTTTGGTTTCTTCCTCGATCTGGGCTTCGGTGCAGAAAATATGCGCGTCATCCTGCACGAATCCGCGCACCCGCATGATGCCGTGCAACGCACCCGATGGCTCGTACCGGTTGCAGGAACCGAATTCGGCCATGCGCAACGGCAGGTCGCGATAGGATTTCAGACCTTGGTTGAAGATTTGCACGTGGCAGGGACAGTTCATCGGTTTCAGCGCGTTCACCGATTTTTCGCGGGCGTGTTCCTCGTCCACTTCGACGATGAACATATGGTCCTGATATTTTTCCCAGTGGCCCGAGGCTTCCCACAGTTTACGGTCCACCACCTGCGGTGTGTTCACCTCGACATAGCCTGCCTGGTTCTGGCGGCGGCGCATGTAGTTTTGCAATTCGGTGTAGATGCGCCAGCCGTTCGGGTGCCAGAAAATCTGGCCCGGGGCTTCTTCCTGCATGTGGAACAGGTCCATTTCGCGGCCCAGTTTGCGGTGGTCGCGTTTGGCGGCCTCTTCCAGCATGTGCAGGTGTTTTTTCAGATCGTTCTTGTTCTGGAAACCAACCCCGTAAATCCGTTGCAACATCGCGCGGTCACTATCGCCGCGCCAATAGGCACCGGCAATCGACATCAGTTTGAAGGCATCCGCCGGCACCTGTCCGGTATTTTGCAAATGCGGGCCGCGGCAAAGGTCTTGCCAGTCGCCGTGCCAATACATGCGCAAAGGCTCGTTGCCCGGAATAGCGTCGATCAACTCGACCTTATAAGGCTCGTTATTGTCCTTGTAGAACTGCACCGCGCGGTCGCGATCCCAGATTTCTGTGCGCACCTCGTCGCGTTTGTTGATGATTTCCTTCATCTTTTTTTCGATCAATGCAAGGTCTTCGGGCACGAAGGGTTCTTCGCGGTCAAAGTCGTAATACCAGCCATCCTTGATCACCGGGCCGATGGTGACTTTGGTGTCGGGCCAGATTTCCTGCACCGCGCGGGCCATTATGTGGGCGCAGTCGTGGCGGATCAGCTCCAGCGCCGGTTCGGCGTCCTTCATGGTGTTGATGGCAATTTCGGCGTCTTCAGTGATGGGCCACTGCAAATCCCAGTGCTGGCCGTTCACCGTGGCCGAGATGGCCTTTTTGCGCAGGGAATTGGAAATACCGGCGGCGATTTCGGCGGGTGTGATACCGGCGTTAAATTCGCGTTTATTGCCATCGGGGAAGGTGAGTTGGATCTGGGCCATGGTCTGGCGCTCCTCGTCGGTTTGGCGCCTACCAAGCGCCCGGTTGCGGGTATGGTTCGAAGGTGTGTTTCGCGCTAATGGGCGGGGATGTCAACACAAAGGAGTTGCTGCGCAACGCTTTATATCTCGGCCCCATAAAGGGACCTCGGATTTGCCTGCGGCGCGGATATTTTCGGAACAAAGATGGGGCTATCGTTTCAGGCGTTGGCGATATTGGGACGGGGACAGGCCGGTGTGGCGTTTGAACAGTTTGCGAAAGGCATTGGCGTTTTCATAGCCGACTGAATAGGCGATCTGGTCGATCGGGGCGGGGGTGCTTTCCAGCGCGCGCTGGGCGGACTGGATGCGCAGGTGTTGCACATAGGTCAGCGGCGTTAAGCCGGTGGCGCGTTCAAACCGGCGCAGGAAGGTGCGTTCGGTCAGGGCGACGGTTTTGGCCAGTTCGGCAATGCGGATCGGGGCGGCAAAGGTGCGTTCGATCAGGAACTGGGCCTGCTCGATCTGGTGGTCGCCGTGGTTCATTGGCGGGTTGAAGGCGCGGTAGGGGCGTTGGTCGCGCCGTCCTGTGTCGGTGACGAAATGGCGCCCGACCTCGCGCATGATGGCGGGGCCCGAGAAATGCGCGATCAGTTCCAGCGCAAGGTCGATCCATGACAGCAGCCCGCCCGCCGTGATGATCCGCCCGTCACGGATCAGGATTTCGCCGGTGTCGACATTGGCTTTGGGAAATCGCGATTGCAGCTCATGTTCCAGCGCCCAGTGGGTTGTGACCCTGCGCCCGTCCAGCAGGTTCGCCGCCCCGAGGTAAAAGGCACCGGCGCAGGTGGACGCGATCAGGCAGGTATCGGGCAGCTTGCGCAGCCAGTCGATCAGGTTTTGCGGCGGGCTCAGGTAGGCGTCATTGCCAAAGGCAGGCGGCAGGATCACCGCGTCGGGGGTGGTTTTTGGCGGGTGGCCGGTGGTCAGGGTGATGTCTGGCAGGCCATCACGTTTATGCAGCCGCGCGGTGTAGGTGAACATTTCCTGCAGGCCCGCAACAGCGGCAATGGATACGCCGGGGTAATCGAGCAGGGCAAGGTTGGGCATGGGTTGTCCTAAATGGCGCGGTTTATGTCAGATTTGACACTAACGGGGAATCAACGGACAGGGCAAGCATGGGGGCATGTTGATATGAAAAGGAGCGAAAAGATGCAGGCCTTGTTGATTGTGGATATGCAGAATGACTATTTTGACGGCGGGAAATTTCCGTTGGTCGGGATAGATGCGGCGGCAGAAAATGCGGCGCGGGTTTTGGCGGCATTTCGGGCGCAGGGTTTGCCGGTGATCCACATCCGCCACGAGATTTTGCGTGAACCGGCACCGTTCTTTGCGCCGGGTAGTGAGGGGGCCGAGATACATGAAATTGTTGCGCCGGAAAGGGACGAGGTGGTGATCACCAAAAACTTTCCCAACAGTTTTCGCGAAACGGATTTGCAGGACCGGTTGCAGGCGCTGGGCGTAAGCGATCTGGTGATCATCGGCGCGATGAGCCATTTTTGCATTGATGCCACCACACGCGCGGCCGCGGATCTGGGGTATCGCTGCACTGTGGCCCATGATGCCTGTGCCACCCGCGATCTGGAATTTGACGGGGTTAAGGTGCCTGTCGCGCAGGTTCATGCCGGTTTCATGGCCGCCTTGGCCGCCGGTTATGGCGCGTTATTGCCGACGGATCAGGTGATTGCCCGATTGCAGGGCTAACCGGCGCGCGCTATGCTCCCTTTGACTGGTAATGGGGGCAGAACGATGACTGAGCCAAGCTATCTGGAGTGTGAAAACGGGCGGCGGATTGCCTATCACCAAACGGCGGGCAAAACCCCCGGTGTGGTGTTTCTGGGCGGGTTCAAATCCGACATGGAGGGCACCAAAGCGATCTATCTGCAGGATTGGGCCAAGGCACAGGGGCGGGCGTTTCTGCGGCTGGATTATTCCGGCCACGGGCAATCGTCGGGTGTGTTCGAGGAAGGGTGCATTGGCGAATGGGCCGAGGATGCGCGCGCGGTGATCGAGGCCTGTTGCGAGGGGCCGCAGGTTTTGGTCGGTTCCAGCATGGGAGGTTGGATAAGTGCAATTCTATCCCGTGAAATACCGCATAAAATCGCCGGAATTGTTGGAATTGCAGCAGCGCCGGATTTTACCGAGGACAGCATGTGGGGTGATTTCAGCACCGCACAACGCGCGGAGCTGATTGGAGACGGGCAGGTGGCACTGCCATCGGAGTATGGCGAACCCTATATCATTACCCGAAAACTGATCGAGGACGGGCGCGAACAACTGGTGCTGCGTGCCCCGCTGGATTTCCCGTTTCCGGTGCGCCTGTTGCAAGGGACGGCGGATGCGGATGTGGACCTGTCGGTGGCGTTGCGCCTGTTGGATCATGCGACGGGGGATGATATCCGCCTGACACTGGTCAAGGGGGCGGATCACCGGTTTTCGACGCCTGAATGTCTGACCTTGATCAGGGAAAGCGTTGAACAGGTGATCGCGGCGGCAGGCTAGGCAGAAAACCGCGCTTTTGGCTTTGGTTCCCCTATAGGCAAACGCGCGACAATCGCCTATCGTGCCCCCAAAACAATAAATCGAGCGAGTGACCATGGCCGAACCCCTGCTTTTGATCCCGGGAATGATGTGTGATGCGCGGATATATGCGCCGCAGTTGACCGAATTTTCGCGCGAGCGCACGGTGCATGTCGCCTGTCTGCAAAAATGTGAATCGATCGAGGAGATGGCGCAGGCCGTGCTGGCGACGGCACCCGAACATTTCGCTCTTGTCGGGCATTCGATGGGCGGCATGGTGGCAATGGAAGTTGTGCGTCGCGCGCCGGAACGGGTGACACGGGTGGCCTTGATGAGCACCAATTCACAGGCCGAGCCACCTTCGATCGCCGCTGAACGTGAACCGCAGATTGTCGGCGTAATGGCTGGACGGCTGGACGAGGTGATGCAGGATGTGATGCGCCCCGAATATCTGGCCGAAGGGCCGCGTCGGGGGGATATTCTGACGCTGGTGCGCAATATGGCGCTGGCGGTGGGCGAAGGCGAATTCGTGCGCCAGTCACGCGCCTTGCAGCGCCGGCCTGACCAGCAGAAAACCCTGCGCAAGATACGCATGCCGGCACTGGTGCTGTGCGGGGCCGAAGACCGCTTGACGCTGCCACGCCGGCACGAATTCATGTCGGAACTGATCCCCTATGGCACTTTGCGGCTGATCGAGGGTGCGGGTCATATTCCGACACTGGAAGCGCCCGAGGCCACCAATGCGGCGCTGCACGAATGGCTGGATGCGCCGCTGGTGTTGCGCTGAGGGCGGTCAGCGCCTAGGCTGGCAGTATTAACAGGGGATAATAACCGATTATGGTTGCCACCACGGGCCGCATAACCCTTTGGGGAATAGAGGTTTTCATCGCTACGGCGGATGAAGGATCAATCTCGGCAGCTGCACGGCGGCTCGAGGCGAGCCCCTCGGCTGTGAGCCAGCAATTGACCAATCTGGAAACCGCGCTGGGTGCCACATTGCTGAACCGCAACGCACGTCCGGTGACATTGACCCCCTCGGGCGAGATTTTCCGCAAACGGGCACAGGTGATCCTGGACGAGGCCTTGCAGGCGCAGGCCGAACTTTTGAGGCCGGACATGTCGGCGCTGACGCGGTTTCGGCTGGGGATGATCGAGGATTTCGACGCCGATGTCACCCCGCGCCTGTTGTCGGATATGGCGGTGGAATTGCAGGGCTGCCAGTTTCTGCTGGAAACCGGCGCCAGCCACCGGTTGTTCGACCTGCTGGACAGCCGCGCACTGGATGTGGTGGTGGCGGCGGATATGGGGGCTACGGCGGACGGGATGGAAGTGCATCCGTTGCTGGTGGAACCCTTTGTCGCCGCGGTGCCCAAGGGGATGATCGACATGGGCGGGGATGTGTTGACGCAGTTGAAATCGCTGCCCCTGATCCAGTATACCCAGCGCCACCACATGGGCCGCCAGATCGCGGCGCATCTGGCGCGGCAGAACCTGAAACTGGCCCAGCGGTTCGAGCTGGACAGCTATCACGCGATCATGGCGATGGTGGCGGCGCAGGCGGGCTGGACCATCCTTACGCCGCTGGGCTATTTGCGCGCGCGGCGGTTCCATGATGCGGTGGAAATGATCGAACTGCCGTTTGATCCGCTGACCCGCAGCATTTCGCTGACCGCGCGTCGGGATGTGTTGCAGGATATGCCGCAGGACGTGGCCGCGCGGCTGCGTTCCCTGTTGCAGGAAATGATCGTCGATCCGGCCATCAAGGCGCTGCCGTGGATTGCGCGCGACCTTAAGGTTTTGAAATAACGTCTGAAACCGGTGTACCGCTTTGCCAGACAGCGGTCAGATACAGGTCATCATCCAGATGGACGAAATTGGCGACACCATCGGAAAGCAGTTGGCCGACCTGCGTGTTTTGCAGCATCTTCGCAGGCTTGGAGGTGGCCATTTTCAAGGCTTCATCCGGTGATACGCCGACTTTGGATGTCATAAACCGCAAGGCCGTCGGCATATTCAGATCCGCCCCCGCCAAGGTGCCATCTGCCAGCGTCAACCGCCCGTCGCGCCGGTAGATCGTGCGGCCGTCCAAGGTGAATTCGGTAATGTCCGAGCCAACGGTGGACATGGCATCGGTCACCAGAAACACCGCCGCTGGTCCCTGTTTTGCCGCCAAAGCAGTGCGGATACTGGCGGCGCAAACATGGATGCCGTCGGCAATAAGGCCAGCGTGCAGGGTCGGGGTGTCCAGCGCGGCACCGACCAGACCGGGTTCACGGCCGGTAAACTGGCTCATCGCGTTGAACAGATGGGTGGCGCAGGTGGCCCCGTGGGCGGCGGCGGTTTTGCAATCGTCATAGGGCGCATCACTATGGCCAAGCGAGACGAGCACTCCTGCATCCGTCAGGGTTTTGATCTGCTCGGGTGTGACGTTTTCAGGCGCAACCGTCACCAGCAGGATCGGCAGGCGGTTCACAGCATCCAGCAGCAGGTCCATGTCCGCTGGCTCCATCTTGCGG
>WGBJ01000246.1 GCA_015494385.1 Marinosulfonomonas sp. | reverse complement strand
CGGATGATGCGGACGGACCACAGCAATAGCGCCGCCGCCCCCGCAAGATTTAGTATAAATGTTAGCACTGCTGCCTCGTTCGCCTTGGATGGGTGCGCCTAACTAGGCAAAGGATGCCCTGTTTGCAAGCGTATTTGGTGGCATGCAGCCTTTGTAGGGTCAAGCAAACATGGGGTAAGTGTCTGAAAAAAGCAGAAAAACCGCTATGTAACAGCTATGTAACAGTTATATGACGGCTCTGCCGCAAGCCCAATATCCAACTTCTACGAACCGCTGTTCAGGCCAACTTTTTGTAAGGTGTCGGAAGGGTTGACCGACATGGAAACCAATTTGCAGGGAATTCCAGAGCGGGACAATCTGCCCACTGGAAGAATCCTTACTGTCGTTATTTAGCTTGGTGACAGGACGAACCCAGCCCTCTATATGCAGGGCAAGCAAGAGGGATGAGGCAATGGTAGCGTCACAAGAACGGGTCAAGGAACTGGACAGTCTGCGCGAAACTTTCGGCGCAGAACGCGTGGCCGAGGACGAACGGCGCGGCGCTGTGCGGGCGTTGTTTGACCGGATCGCACCACGTTATGACCTGATGAACGATCTGATGAGCTTTGGCCTGCATCGCCTGTGGAAACGCGCCACGGTAAAGGTGGCGCTAAAGCGGCTTGAGGGCATGGATGGCCCGCTGGTTGATCTGGCAGGGGGCACGGGCGATATTGCCTTTGGTGTGAAGGCGGCCGATCCCTCCCGCAAGGTGATCATTGCCGATGCCAGCGCCGGTATGCTGGAGGTGGCCCGCAAGCGCGGCGGGGATAGCGTCGAATATCTGCATGCCGAGGCCGAGGACATGCCGCTGGAAGATGCTTCTGCCGCCGGTGTGACGCTGGTGTTCGGGCTGCGCAATATGACCGATCCGGCGCGTGCGCTTACCGAAACGGCACGATTTCTAAAGCCGGGTGGCAGTCTGGTGTTGCTGGAGTTTTCCAAACCGGCGGCGTGGTTTGCACCGTTCTATGGTATCCATTCACGCTATGTCATTCCGGCGATTGGCGCGATGGTGGCGCGGGACAAGGGAGCCTATACCTATCTGGTGGAATCGATCCGCCTGTTTCCTGCGGCCGATGACGTGACCCGTGCGCTGGACAAGGCTGGGCTGGAAACGATTGAAACCCGCGCCTTCATGTTTGGCGTTGCGGTGTTGCATGTTGCGGTAAAAAGATGAATTCAACAGTCACTCCGGCAAATACGTCTGCGCAATTGACCGAACGGTTGGGGCAATTGCCAAAGCCCGTTTTGCTGTTCATTGCGGCGCGGGTGAAAACCCTTGGGCTGTCACTGACGCCGGTTGCGGCCGGGACATGGCTGGCGGCGCAATCAGGGGGCTGGAGCCTGCCTGTCATGATCGCCGCGATGGTTGCGGCCGCGATGATCCAGATCGGCACGAACCTGTGGAATGATGCCGCCGATGGCGGACGCGGGACGGACGGGCCGAACCGGTTGGGGCCGCCCCGTATGACCGGCCTTGGCCTGCTGGATGCGGAATTGGTGCGGCGTGCGGCGATTGCGGCCTTTGGCATTGCGGCGCTGTTTGGCCTGTGGCTGACCATGATTGGCGGCTGGCCTGTCGTGGTGATCGGGCTGGTTTCGCTGGCCTTGGGGTATTTCTATTCGATGGGGCCACACCCGCTGTCGCACACCGCGTTGGGCGAAGGGCTGGTGGTGCTGTTTTTCGGCATTGTTGCGGTTGGCGGCACTGTCTATCTGCATGGCCAGCCGTTGAGCGGCGCGGTGTTGGCACTGGGAATCATCACCGGCCTGCCTGCCGCAGCGGTTCTGCTGATCAACAACCATCGGGATCGTGATCTGGATCAAATTGCGGGCCGCAAAACGCTGGCAATCGTGATCGGGCAGGGGGCAACGCGGGGCATTTATGCGCTTTTCCTTGTCGCGGCCCTGATCGGCGCAGTGCTGTTTTCCACAACCGGTTTCCAGAGTGCCCTGCCTTTTCTGCCTGCCGGTATTGTTGCTGTAGTCCTGATTGCCTCGATGCTGAAAACCCCTGTTTCTTATGGCTTGAACAGGCTGATTGCCGGAACCGTCGGGTTTCAGGTTTTGCTATTGGCGGGCATCGCCTTTGCCAGAGCAATCGGGGCATAACAGGCCGCCGGGGATTCGTTTTCTGATCTGA
>WGBJ01000245.1 GCA_015494385.1 Marinosulfonomonas sp. | reverse complement strand
CCATCTTTGGCCAGGATCTCGGGTTTGCGCGTGACCAGCATCCGCAAGACAAGGCTCTGGATGACGCCGAAAATCAGCGCTGCCGCATCCGCAGGATCAAGGTCTTTGCGAAAGGTTCCATCCGCCACCGCAGCTTTCACTCCCCGCTCAAGCGCGTTGCGAAATTTACCAGTCGCAATCTGGATGCTGTTTTGCACAATCGCCTGACTGTTTTTCTGATCGCGGATCAACATGAATTCAGGCAATGCCGGATATTTCCGAACAAGTTTCATATGCCCCAGAACCAGTTTTTCAAGCCGCGCGACGGGGGAAAGGGACGGATCATCGCCACGGGCGATATTTTGGTTGATTTCCGCCCCCAGAAATTCGGCCACTGCCGCCCAGATGTCGTCCTTTTTGGGGTAGTGACGGTAAATGGCCGGTTGGGTCAGCCCCAGTTCGCGTGCAATCATACCTGTGGTGACCTGTGAGGGCCCGTGTTTGAAAGCAAGCTTCAAGGTGGTCTGTTCAATTTCGCTTTTGCGATCTTCGGCGGATTTGCGTTTGCGCATAGGGGACTCGTGTCTGGATAGTTGCTAAATTACTAATGTTTCAATTGTTAGAACAACAACAGTTCACACAAAGACATCCTGTTCCGGTTCCGAATTTTGATGCTGCTGCATTACTGAGTGGTTGACGATGTTTCAACTTTATATCAGACCGGCGGCAGTAACAAACACTATAAAGGTCTCAAAATGCCGGAACTCGCTTCGAACTGCGCCCTGTGTGGTAGTGAAAATGATTTGGCCAATGTTGCGGTAGAGCCAAAAGACGACCAGAGCGTCACGCTTTGTGCGACGTGCCGTGGCGGAGTTGAGGGTGAAATCACCGATGCACCACACTGGCGCTGCCTGAGTGATGCGATCTGGAGCACGGACGCCGCCGCTCAGGTCACTGCATACCGTTTGTTGTCACGTTTGAAATCCGAAGCATGGGCGCGGGATTTGCTGGATATCGCCTATCTGGAGCCGGAAAACCTGGAGTGGGCCGAGGCAGGTCTGGTTGAGGACGACGAACCGTCGGTCATCCACCGTGATACGAACGGGGCGCAATTGGCGGCAGGGGATACCGTGACGCTGATCAAGGATCTGAACGTCAAAGGGGCAGGGTTTACCGCCAAACGCGGCACCGCTGTGCGCAATATTTCTTTGGTGCCGGACAATGAGGGGCACATCGAGGGCCGCGTGAACGGGCAGCAGATTGTGATCCTGACCGAGTTTGTTAAAAAATCCTGATGCCCTTGGCTGGTGAGTTTTGGCCACAATCTTGCCGTGAAATGTTCAGAATTCCATTTTAGGCTGTGCGAAATGGAATACTTCTTAAAGGAACCCCCCGTGAAATCTATTGTAAAATTTGCAGCCGCCCTGTCGTTGGGCATGTTCATGTCACCTGCATTGGCCCTTGCCGGTTCTTGCGAAGTACCCGCCAATGCAGCACAATTAGCCCAAGAGGCCGCCAAAGCAATCAATGCGCAGAGAGCAGCCCATGGACGCAAGCCGTTACAGTTTGAACCCCGTTTGCAAGCCTCGGCTTTGGCTCATGCTTGCGATATGGCGGTGCAAGGGTATTTTTCGCATAGGGCTCCAAATGGTTCCAAAGCAAAAAGCCGCCTGCGCCGTCAGGGATGTCGTGCCGGTCTTGTTGCGGAAAACATCGCCGCGGGCCAGACCAATCCTCAGGAAGTTGTCGTAGACTGGATGAATTCTCCGGGGCACCGTAAAATTATTCTGTTGGGACGTGGAACAAATCACTATGGAATTGGCATCGCAAAAGCAGGCAACGCCTATTCGCATGGGTATGTGTGGGTCTTTGTCGAGGCCCGCGGCTGCTAGGCCTCTATAGCGCTTCGACTTTTCTTTGAAACAGAGCATCACCCTGATCCCCGAGGCAGTGTTTGCGTCAGCAAATGCGTTCGGGGATCAGGGTGATACAAATTTAATTCGAAATGCTTTAGAATTCCATCCAGATCGTGACCGGTCCGTCATTCAACAGGCGGACCGCCATATCCGCGCCGAATTGACCGGTTTCTGCGGGAATACCCAAACCAGCGATTTGATCCGCGAAATATTCATATAATTTGCGCCCCTCATCCGGTTTGGCTGCAGTGGAAAACCCCGGTCGGTTGCCGCGTGAGGTGTCAGCGGCCAGGGTGAACTGGCTGACCACCAAAGCCGCGCCGCCGATGTCCAGCAACGAGCGGTTCATCTTGCCCGCATCATCCT
>WGBJ01000244.1 GCA_015494385.1 Marinosulfonomonas sp. | reverse complement strand
GTGCGTTTGGTTAATGTCACCGGACATGCGAAAACCGCCGGTGGCCCGCTCGTGACCTCTGGCGTATTGCCTGTCACGGGTGCCTCCGGCGGTGTCATATCTTTTCACCTGATAGCAGCGGGTATTAAGCGCTGAGTTTGGCACGACCTTTGGCACGGCGTGCGTTCAGAATCTTGCGGCCTGCTTTGGTGGCCATACGCGCACGAAAGCCGTGGCGGTGTTTGCGAACCAAGTTCGATGGTTGGAATGTGCGTTTCATCGCCCGTCTCCGTCTGGTTTGGACCTGCACCCGAAAAGGATTCGTAGGTCATATGTGTTCGAAGCCCGTGATTTAGGCGCTTGGTCAGGGTAAGTCAATTCATCATTCGCGCCAAAAGTGCAACATTCGGGGGAAATTGCTGTTTGATATGTTTCAAAACCGCCCCGAACCCCTGTTCAAAGTGAAACATCCCATCACCGGCGATCAAGGCGGCGTGATCGGGGTATGCCTGCGCGCCAATCAAAGGCATGTTGTCAGGACGGGGCGCAAGAACGGACAAAGGCAAGATGAGCGACATGACAGAGACACAGAAAAGCGGGTTGGTGCGATACCTGCCGCTGATCGCCATTTTCACGGCGGCGGTGATCGGAGCCTTTACCCTGCGCGACTATCTGTCGTTCGAGGCGCTGCGTGACAATCGCGAGGCGCTGATTGCCTTTCGGGATAACAACTACCTGCTGACGGTGCTGGTGTTCATTGCGGCCTATACCGCGATTGTCACCTTTTCCCTGCCCGGGGCTGCGATTGCTTCGATCACCGGCGGGTTCCTGTTTGCCACTTTCCCCGGATCCCTGTTCAACATCGCCGCCGCCACGATGGGCGCAACGCTGATCTTTCTGGCGGCCCGCTGGGGTATGGGCGAAAAACTGGCAGCGAAAATGGAAGCCTCTGACGGCGCGGTGAAAAAGATCAAGGACGGGATTGATGAAAACCAGTGGTCGATGCTGTTTTTGATCCGTCTGGTGCCTGCCGTGCCGTTCTTTGTCGCCAATCTGGTGCCCGCGATGGTGGGTGTGCCGCTGCACCGTTTTGTGATTTCCACCTTTTTGGGGATCATTCCGGGGGCGGTGGTTTACACATCGGTCGGCGCTGGCCTTGGCGATGTGTTTGCCCGTGGTGAAACCCCGAACCTTGGCATTATATTCGAGCCACAGATATTGCTCCCCATCCTTGGCCTCTGCGCGCTGGCCGCGCTGCCGATGGTGCTGAAGCTGTTCAAGAAATAGGACATTCCCCCATGAACAAGATCAAAACAGACATCTGCATCATCGGTGCAGGATCAGGCGGGTTGTCGATTGCGGCCGGTGCGGTGCAGATGGGGGCCAAAGTGGTGCTGCTGGAGGGGCACAAGATGGGCGGCGATTGCCTGAACTATGGTTGCGTGCCCTCGAAGGCGCTGCTGGCGGCGGGCAAGATGGGGCTGGCTTTTGGCAAGGCCAAGGACCATGTGCAAAGCGCGATTGATGCCATCGCCCCCCACGACAGCGTCGAGCGGTTCAAAGGGTTGGGCGTGCAGGTCATCACCGAATACGGCCACTTCATTTCCCCGACCGAGGTGCAGGCGGGCGACAATATAATCACCGCACGCCGGTTTGTGATTGCCACCGGATCATCCCCCTTTGTGCCGCCAATTCCAGGGCTGGATAAGGTGCCCTATGACACCAACGAAACGATTTTCGAAAACCGCACGAAACCCGAACACCTGCTGATTGTCGGTGGTGGCCCCATCGGCATGGAAATGGCACAGGCGCACCGGCGGCTGGGCTGCGAAGTGACGGTGGTCGAGGGCATGAAGGCGCTGGGCAAGGATGATCCGGAACTGGTGGCGATTGTGCTGGAGAACCTGCGGGCCGAGGGGATCGAGATCGCGGAGGATGCGATGGCCAAGGAAATCCGCGGCAAGAAGGGTGCAATTGAAATCGAGGCGCAGGACGGACGGGTGTTCAAGGGCAGCCATCTGCTGATGGCAGTCGGGCGTAAACCGAATATTGACCGGCTGAATCTGGACGTGGCAGGCGTTGAGCATGATCGCTCTGGCGTCAAAGTGGGCGCCAACCTGCGCAGCACCAACCGGCGGGTCTATGCAGTTGGTGATGTGGCCGGCGGGCTGCAATTCACCCATGTGGCCGGATACCATGCCGGTGTGGTGATCAAATCCATGCTGTTCGGCCTGCCCTCCAAGGCAAAAACCGCACATATCCCTTGGGCCACCTACACCGACCCCGAACTGGCGCAGGTCGGCCTGACCGAAGCGCAAGCGCGCGAACAACATGGCGGCAAGCTGGAAGTGATCCGGTTCGATTTCGCGGGCAATGACCGCCTGATCGCCGAGGGCAAAGCCAAGGGGTTGATCAAACTGATGGTGGTCAAAGGGCGGCCTGTGGGGGTCTCGATTGCAGGCCCGTCAGCGGGCGAGCTGATCGGGTTCTGGGCGCTGGCGCTGGCCAATAACCTGAAGATGGGCCAGATCGCCGCGACGGTTTTGCCCTATCCCACCGTGAACGAGGTTAACAAACGCGCGGCGGGTGCCTATTTTACCCCCAGACTGTTTGAAAACGCCAATGTCAAACGTGTGGTTGGCTTTGTGCAGCGGTTCCTGCCATGATCGGGCATCGAAAGGGTTGATATGTTTATGAATTCGCTCTCTGGCCGGTTTCTGGTTTTGACGACAGTGTTCGTCATGCTGGCCGAGGTTCTGATCTTTGTCCCTTCGGTCGCGCGGTTCCGCGAGGATTACCTGCTGTTGCGCCTTGAGAAATCGCAGATCGCGGCGCTGGCGCTGTTGGCGGATGATATGATCGACAATGACCTGGAACGTGAACTGCTGAAAAATGCCGGCGTCTACAACGTGGTGCTGCGCCGCGATGAAATGCGGCAACTGATGTTGTCCTCGCCCCTGCCGGATATGATCTCTGAAACCTATGATCTGCGCACCGCTACCCCGTATGAATTGATCCGTGATGCTATACTCCGCTTGCTGGATACCGAAGATCGCGTGATCCGGGTGATTGGTGAACCGGTGCGCGGGGCGGGGCTGTTGATCGAGGTAACCATGTCCACGATGCCCCTGCGCGATGCGATGGTGGACTACGGTTTGCGGATTTTGCTGCTGTCGGCGGTGATTTCCGTGATCACGGCGGTGCTGCTGTTTCTGGCGGTGCGGGGGTTCCTGTTAAAACCGATCCACCGGGTTATCCGGCACATCAAATCCTATGCCGAAGCCCCCGAGGACGCCCGCCGTATCATCGAACCAAACGCCGGTGTGCTGGAACTGCGCGAAGCCGAAGAGGCGCTGCAATCCATGCAGACCCAGCTAACCGGATCGCTAAAGCAAAAAGAACACCTGGCCCAGATGGGCGGCGCCGTGGCCAAGATCAGTCATGATCTGCGCAACATCCTGACCACCACGCAATTGTTTGTCGACCGGATGGAAGGCAGCAACGACCCGATGGTGCAACGCGCCGCACCCAAACTGGTGGCCTCCATGTCGCGCGCCGTAAACCTGTGCGAAAGCACGCTGGCCTTTGGCAAAGCCGAAGAAGCCGCCCCCGCCCTGACCCGCGTGCCGCTGGTCGACATTGTGAACGATGTGATCGACGGCGAGCGGCTGGCAGCCGGTGACAGCGACATCAGCTACAGCGAGGATATACCGGCAGGGCTGACACTGCGGGCGGATCCCGAACAGCTCTATCGTGTGATCTCCAACATCGTGCGCAATGCCCGTCAGGCGATTGTCGCAACCGGCAAGGAAGGCGAAATCAACATCCACGCCCGCGAGGATGAAGACAACTGGATCATCACCATCACCGACACCGGCCCGGGCCTGCCCCCCAAGGCGCGCGAACATCTGTTCACGCCGTTTCAGGGCGGGGTGCGCAAGGGGGGCACGGGGCTGGGCCTGTCGATTGCCGCCGAACTGGTGCGCGGACATGGCGGACGGCTGGACCTGAAGCGCACGGATGATAGCGGAACCCAGTTTGAAATCTGCCTGCCCAAGGGGGAAATCGATTTAGATACACTTTCGGTGTGAATA
>WGBJ01000243.1 GCA_015494385.1 Marinosulfonomonas sp. | reverse complement strand
TATCAGGCGCAGGAACGAATAAAGGCGATTAGTCATGCGATATATCTCGACCCGTGGAAAAGCCCCCGAACTCAGCTTTGAAGAGGCCATGTTGACGGGGCTGGCCCGTGACGGCGGATTGTATGTTCCGGCGACGGTTCCGGTGATGTCCAAAGGCGACATCGCGGCGCTGGCGGGGCTGCCATACGAGGAAATCGCATTCCGCGTGATGCGCCCCTTTGTCGAGGGCAGTTTCACGGATCAGGAATTCGCCGACATCATCGCGCGGGCCTATGACGGTTTCGGCCATGATGCGCGCGCGCCGCTGGTGCAACTGGGGCCAAACCATTTCCTGCTGGAACTGTTCCACGGCCCGACATTGGCCTTCAAGGATTTTGCAATGCAGCTGATCGGTCAGCTGTTTCAGTCCGCCTTGGCCAAGCGCGGCGAGCGGGTGACGATTGTCGGCGCGACCTCGGGCGATACCGGATCGGCCGCGATCGAGGCGTTTCGGGGTCTGGATGCGGTGGATGTGTTCATCATGTATCCGCATGGCCGCGTGTCGGACGTGCAGCGCCGCCAGATGACCACACCGGTTGAATCCAACGTGCACGCGCTGGCCGTTCATGGTGATTTTGACGACTGTCAGGCACGGCTAAAGGACATGTTCAACGATTTCGAATTCCGTGATCGGGTGAAACTGGCCGGGGTGAATTCGATCAACTGGGGCCGTGTGCTGGCGCAGGTGGTTTACTATTTTTCCGCCGCGACCGCACTGGGTGCGCCGCATCGTTCGGTCAGCTTTACCGTGCCCACCGGCAATTTCGGTGACATCTTTGCAGGATATATCGCGCGGCAGATGGGGCTGCCGATTGACCGGCTGGTGATTGCCACCAACCAGAACGACATTCTGCACCGGACCCTGCAAACCGGCACCTATAGCACCAAGGGCGTGACGCCCAGCATCAGCCCGTCGATGGACATTCAGGTTTCGTCGAATTTCGAACGGGTACTGTTTGACGCCTACGGGCGCGATGGCGGCGCCGTGGCGCAGGTGATGGACGAGTTGAAGAACAGCGGTGAATTCACCATCAGCCAAGGCGCCATCGACATGCTGCGCGAAACCTTTGTTTCTGGGCGCGCGTCGGAACAGGAGACCATGGCCAAGATCAAGGACATGCTGGCCCGCACCGGCGAGGTTCTGTGCCCCCATTCCGCTGTCGCCGTAAAAGTGGCCGAGGAACATCTGGGGCCTGAGCCGATGATCACACTGGCCACAGCCCACCCCGCGAAATTCCCCGCTGCGGTCGAGGAAGCCTGCGGTATCCACCCGCCATTGCCAGCCCGCATGGGGGACCTGTTTGAACGCGAAGAACGGTTTACAGAGGTCGATAATGATCTGGGTGCGCTGACCAAACTTATTTCGGATCGGATTTCCTCTTGAGCGTTAAATTCCACACCCTTTCAAACGGGTTTCGCATCGTCACCGAAAACATGCCCAGCCTTGAATCGGCGTCGCTTGGCATCTGGGTGATGGCTGGCGCGCGTCACGAGCGGGTCGAGCAAAACGGCATTGCGCATTTTCTGGAGCATATGGCGTTCAAGGGCACAAAAACCCGCAGCGCGCTGGATATTGCCGAGGCGATCGAGGACGTTGGCGGTTTCATCAACGCCTATACCAGCCGCGAAATGACGGCCTATTACGTGCGCGTGTTGGGCGCGGATGTGGGGCTGGGGCTGGATGTGATTTCGGATATTCTGCTTAATCCGGTGTTCGATCCGGCGGAAATCGAGGTCGAGCGCGGGGTGATCCTGCAGGAAATCGGACAGGCGCTGGATACGCCGGATGATGTGGTTTTTGACTGGCTGCAAGAGGCGGCCTATCCGAAACAGGCGATTGGCCGCCCGATCCTTGGACCGGCGGAACGGGTGCGCGGTTTCGGGCGCGATGACCTGAAGGGGTTTGTCGCGGAACGCTATGGTCCGGCGCAGATGATCCTGTCGGCGGCGGGGGATGTGGACCATGATGTGATTGTGCGCGAGGCCGAACGGCTGTTCGGCCATCTGCCCCGCCGCGACAGCGTGGTGGCGGATTCGGCCCGTTTCATCGGTGACGAGCGCCGCGAGATCAAGGAGCTGGAGCAGGCGCATTTCACGCTGGCGCTGGAGGGGCCGGATTACCGTAACCCCGATATTTACACCGCACAGATTTTCGCATCTACCTTTGGTGGCGGCATGTCCTCGCGGCTGTTTCAGGAAGCGCGGGAAAAGCGGGGCTTGTGCTATTCGATTTTCGCGCAGGCCGGTGCGTTTTCGGACAGCGGCCTGATGACGATCTATTCGGGCACCAGCGGCGACAAGGTGCATGAGCTGGCCCTGTTGGTGGTGGACGAAATGAAACGCGCGGCGGATGATATGTCGGACGCCGAAGTGGCGCGCGCACGGGCGCAGATGAAGGCAGGGCTGTTGATGGGGCTGGAAAGCCCCGAGCGGCGCGCTGAACGTCTGGCGCGTCTGGTGGCGATCTGGGATCGGGTGCCGCCGCTGGCCGAAACGGTCGAGATGATCGACGCAGTGGACATGCGCAAGGTGCGGGATTTTGCCGGTGCCATGGCAGAAAATTCCAATGCGGCATTGGCGCTCTATGGGCCGGTTCAGGCCGCGCCAACATTGGCCGACATCAAAGCGCGACTGGTGGCCTGATGTTTCGACGGCGCCGCAATATCCGGATCGAATCTGAACGGATGACTCTGCGCCCGCCACACCATTCCGATTTTCGCGCCTGGACCGCCCTGCGGCGCCACAGTGCCGAGTTTCTGACCCCGTGGGAACCGACCTGGAGCAAGGATCATCTGACCCGCAAAGGGTTCTCCAATCGCGTTTACTGGTCGCAGCGTTCGATCAATGCGGGGTCAGCGGTGCCGGTGTTTCTGGAACGGCGTGAGGATGGCGTGTTGCTGGGGGCAATCACGCTGGACAACATCCGGCGCGGACCGGCGCAGGCGGGCACGCTGGGGTACTGGATCGGCCAGCCCTATGCGCGCATGGGGTATATGAGCGAGGCGATCGCGGCGCTGGTGCATTACGCCTTTACCACGCTGGACCTGAGCCGGATCGAGGCCGCCTGCCTGCCGGAAAACACCCCGTCACGCGGGGTGCTGGAAAAGGCGGGGTTCAAATATGAAGGGGTGGCGCAGAGCTATCTTCAGATCGACGGGCGCTGGCGCAATCATGTGCTCTATGCCAATCTGCGCGGGGACCGGCGGGGGAAAACCACTGTCGGGTGACGGAGCCTGAGCAAAGAGGCCCCGGATCAGGTCCGGGGCAGCGTTCGGGCTGTAACTTGAGGACGGGATAATCCATGCTGAACCCTGCTGACAGTGCTTTTGAAACCATCCTGCGCGGGCAACTGCCGGATGCCGCGTTCCGCCCCCTTTCCGCGAAATATCTGGAAGAGCCGCGTGGCCGGTATCAGGGCACGGCGGGGGTGCTGGTTGCCCCTGAAACGGTTGACCAAGTGGCATCCGTGATCCGCGCCTGTGCTGCCGCGCAGGTGGGCGTTGTGCCCTATGGCGGCGGCACGGGGCTGGTCGGGGGGCAGGTGCTGCCCGAGGGACCGGCACCGGTGATCCTGTCGCTGGAGCGCATGAAAACCATCCGCAATGTCTGGCCCGCCGAAAATGTGCTGCTGGCCGAGGCCGGTGCGGTGTTGCAGGACATCCAGACCGCCGCCGAGGATGCCGACCGGCTGTTTCCGCTGACATTGGCGGCGCAGGGGTCTTGTCAGATCGGCGGCAATCTGGCGACCAACGCGGGCGGGGTGAATGTGCTGCGCTATGGCAATGCCCGCGCGCTGTGTCTGGGGCTGGAGGCGGTGCTGCCGAATGGCGACATCTGGCACGGGTTGAAACGGCTGCGCAAGGATAACACCGGTTATGATCTGCGCGACCTGCTGATCGGGGCCGAGGGCACGCTGGGGGTGATCACCGCGGCCTCGCTGCGGCTGTTCCCGCGTCCGGCCGGGGAGGGGGCGGCGCTGATGGTGGTGGGATCGCCCGCCGATGCGCTGGACCTGCTGGCGCTGGCGCAGGAACATTGCGGCGAAACCGTTTCGGCGTTTGAGCTGATCAACGGCATGGGCTTGCAGTTTCTGGCCGAAACCATGCCCGACGTGCGCCTGCCGTTTGACGACATCCCCGAATGGATGGTGCTGGTCGATCTGGGCGTGGCGCGGGGGCAATCGGCAAGCGATATGCTGGAAGGGTTGTTTGCCGACGGGTTTGAACGCGGGCTGGTCAGCGACGGGGTGATCGCGCAGTCGGCAGGACAGCGGGCCGATTTCTGGGCAGTGCGCGAAACCATCCCCGAGGCGAACAAGCGGATCGGCTCGATCGCGTCACATGATATTTCGCTGCCGCTGTCGGTGATCCCCGAATTCATCGAGCGGGGTGCGCGGATGCTGGCGCAGATTGGCGATTTCCGGATCAACTGTTTTGGCCATCTGGGTGATGGCAACCTGCATTACAACATGTTCCCGCAGGCAGGGCACGACCGGTCGGAATACGACCCCTTGCGCGATGCTATCAAGGACGCCGTGCATGGTCTGGTGCATGAATATGACGGATCATTTTCCGCCGAACACGGGGTCGGGCGGATGAAGGTGGGTGATCTGCTGCGCTATGGTGATCCGGCGAAACTGGCGGCCATGCGGGCGGTAAAGGCCGCGCTGGACCCTGCGGGGATTATGAATCCGGGGGCGGTGTTGGGTTGATGGGCAATGTCGGAAACCGTCAGCAACGCACCCCCTTCTGATATTTGGGGGACCAGCAAATGAGCAAAGGAAATGAAACCGTCTGGGTCAGTGATTCGATGGGGGACACAAGGCTGGTGAAACATTTCAAAGCAGATTTATCGATAAGTGATCCAAATCTGGCTATTGAAGTGAAACGAAAGAACGAAGCTGGCGAGCCGCTAGACGAGGAACTGCTCCCCAAGAAATTCTTTTATATTTATCGCGACAAGAAAGAAAAATGGATTAACCCCGGTTTTTTTAATGCAGGCGGTTTCCACTGCGTTTCCGCAGCCTTTGCCGATGTGTTGCGCCGGTTCGATCTGGGGAAGGGTGCTCTGTATCCGGTAGAGCTGTTTCAACATGACCGCGAAACGCCTGTCGAGGGGGAATATTTCTGTATCAACTTCGGCAATCAAAAACAGGCCTTTGTGCCGGAATATTCACCGGCGGCACAGAAACCCCACCCGACACAAGATATGTGGAAGCTGCCCTTCGTTCCAAAAGACTATGACATAGCTGTCACCAAGACTGCTTTAGAAGGGCCTGATCTATGGGTTGACCCTTTGGTACGGAAAGCTCTGTTCCTAAGCGATCCTTTGGCAAAAGCCCTGAAAGCCGCCAAGCTGACACGGCAGTTCAAATTGCGAAAATGCCGGATGATCCGCGTCAATTGATCGGTAGCGGGTTGGGTCAGCCCCTTAGGAACGGGTCTGACGGCGCTGGCGTTTCAATTCAAACACCTTCTGGCGCGGGATCCATTCGTATTTCTTGTCCAGCTTGGGGTCGCCCCAGAACAGCTTGCCGCCCCAGCGCCACGGGTCCAGCACCAGACCGTCATACATGCCGTCACCCTTGGCGCTGATCACAACGGTGCTGTGGTCGATCCGCAGGGCCTTTTCGGAATTGCCGATGGCGCGGTGCAGGTCCAGCGTTTTGAAATTTTCCTGCGCCAGACGGGTTTCCATATCCTGCGCCCAATGCCAGCACAGCCCGCGCGGGCGCAGACCCTGATTGACCTTGATGTTATGGATGATCGGCGGATCTGTGACCTGATATTCCTTGGCCAGTTGCAGCGGGTAGGTAAACGCCACATAAGCAGCACGCTGTGCTTCTTCGGGGTCAACATCGGGGCCAAGCGCCTGAATGGCCTGCGCCAGTTCCGCGATTTGATTGTTGTCGGGGGTGGGGGGACCACTTGAATATTTCCCGCAAGCCCCGAGGAAAAGGGCAGTCATCAGCGACAGCAGAAAAGCAAATTTACCAAACATTCCCAAGCCTTCGTCAATCGTGTTTTGATACCAAGTTTTCTAGGGGTAGCGGGTTGGGCATGGCTTGTCCAGATGGGGGATCAACCAGTCGGAAATTGTCGGGTCACATTGGGGTGAAGGCGCACAAAAGCGAACGCCCCGTCGGGGGGCGACGGGGCGTTCATCTAGTCTAGCAAACAGAGGTCTGCTCCCAAACAGACAAGACCTGATTACCGTGATTCTGATTAAGGAAGGGTTTATGCCCCTTCGAATTCGCACAAAACATGCACATCCATGCCCATGTCTTCCAACACTTTGCGTCCGCCCAGTTCCGGCAGATCGATGATAAAGGACGTGCTGACGATTTCACCGCCCAGCCGCTCGATCAGTTTGATTCCGGCCGCCGCTGTGCCGCCGGTGGCCAGCAGGTCATCCACCACCAGAATTTTTTCGCCGGGCTGGATCGCATCGTCGTGCATTTCCATCACCGCTTCGCCATATTCCAGTGTGTAGGCCTCGGAAATCACTGCTCCGGGCAGTTTGCCTTTCTTGCGGATTGGCACAAACCCGACGGTCAACTGGTGGGCAATCGCCCCGCCAAGGATAAATCCGCGTGCCTCAAGTCCCACAACCTTGTCGATCTGCATACCGGCATAGGGGTGCAGCATCTGGTCAATCGCCATGCGAAACCCGCGCGGGTCGGCAAACAGGGTGGTGACATCGCGAAACATGATCCCCTCGTGCGGGAAATCCACGATGGTGCGGATATAGTGTTTGACGGATTTCATCTGGAGTCCCCTTTGGTGATCACATCTTTTCAGGATGATTGATAGGCGAGCCAAAGCGCGCAAACAACGGCGTTATTGTCGCAAAGTGGCAGAATATAGGGTGGTTGGCGCTAGCTGCTGTGCAAAAAGTGCATCACATCGCCGTCCTGCACCTCGTAGGTTTTTCCCTCGACCCGCATTTTACCGGCCTCTTTGGCGCCAACTTCGCCACCAAGGGTCACAAAATCCTCATAGGCAATGGTTTCGGCGCGGATGAACCCCTTTTCAAAATCACCGTGGATCACGCCGGCGGCCTGCGGGGCAAGGGTGCCTTGCTTGATGGTCCAGGCGCGGGCCTCTTTCGGGCCGACGGTGAAATAGGTTTCCAGATGCAGCAATTCGTAACCGGCGCGGATCAAACGATCCAGACCCGGTTCTTCCAGCCCCATTTCGGACAGGAACATTTCGGCCTCTTCCGGCTCTAGCTGGCTGATCTCTTCTTCAATCGCAGCCGATATGATCACATGCGCGTTGCCCTCGGCGGCGGCCATTTCTGCCACGGCGGCAGAATGGGCGTTGCCGGTGGCCGAGGCATCCTCTTCCACGTTGCAAACATAAAGGATCGGCTTGGTGGTCAGCAGTTGCAGCATTTTCCATGCTTTGGCGTCTTCTTCGTCCACCTCGACCAGACGGGCGGGTTTGCCGCTTTCCAGCATCGCCAGCGCGTCCTTTAGCAGGCGTTCCTGCTGCACCGCGTCCTTGTCGCCGCCACGCACCTTGCGCACCAGCCCCTGCAGACGCTTTTCAATCGATTCCATATCGGCCAGCATCAGTTCGGTTTCGATGGTTTCGGCATCGGCCACCGGATCAACACGTCCTTCGACGTGGGTGACATCGCCATCCTCAAAACAACGCAGCACATGGGCAATCGCGTCCACCTCGCGGATGGTGGCCAGAAACTGGTTGCCCAGCCCTTCGCCCTTGGACGCACCTTTGACCAGACCGGCGATATCAACAAAGGTCATGCGGGTGGGCAGGATCTGTTTGGAGCCGGCAATTTCCGCCAGCTTGTCCAGCCGCGCGTCGGGCACAGCCACTTCGCCGACATTGGGTTCAATCGTGCAGAACGGAAAATTCGCGGCCTGCGCGGCGGCGGTTTTCGTTAGCGCGTTGAACAATGTTGACTTGCCGACATTCGGCAACCCGACGATACCCATCTTGAAACCCATGATCTGCTCTCCTGATAAATCTGGGCGCATCTAGGGTGTGATGCACCCGAAGGTCAAGCAGGCATTGATTTTTCCGCCGTTTTGACGCAAACCGCTGGGGATCGAACAAAAGGGGATACCATGACACGGATCGACCGCAAATTTGCCGAACTGCAAGCCGAAGGTAAAAAGGCCTTTGTATCCTACATCATGGCAGGGGATCCGGATTTTGAGACCTCTCTGGAAATCGTCAAAGGCCTGCCTGCGGCGGGGGTGGATGTGATTGAACTGGGCCTGCCCTTTACCGATCCGATGGCCGATGGCCCGACGATCCAGCTGGCCGGTCAAAGGGCGCTGACGGCGGGGATGACCTTGCAGCGCACGCTGGACATGGCGCGGGAATTTCGCAAAACCGATGATACAACGCCGATCGTGCTGATGGGCTATTACAACCCGATCTATAATCGCGGGGTGGACAAGTTTCTGGCAGATGCCAAAGAGGCCGGGATCGACGGGATGATCGTGGTGGACCTGCCGCCCGAGGAAGACAGCGAGTTGTGCATACCGGCGCAGGCGGCGGGGTTGAATTTCATCCGTCTGGCGACCCCGACCACCGATGACGTGCGTCTGCCCAAGGTGCTGCAAAATACCTCGGGGTTTTTGTATTACGTTTCAATCAACGGCATTACTGGTGCGGCCGAGGCCGAAGCCGCCGATGTCGGCCCCGAAGTGGCGCGGATCAAGGCGCAGACCGACATTCCGGTGATCGTGGGTTTTGGCATCAACACACCGGACAAGGCCGAAGCGGTGGCCAAGGTGGCAGACGGGGCCGTTGTCGGCTCGGCCATCGTGGGCCGGATCGCGGCGGGGGACAGTGTGGCAGATGTGCTGGCGTTTGTGAAAACACTGGCGGACGGGGCGCACCGGGCTTAGGGTTTTGTAAAGCCTTGCAACAGAGGGCCGCGCCTGACCCTGGGAGGGCGCCGCTTGCTGCTGGTTGAAAGCGGGGCGTCAGGACGCGCAGGGCGTTGTGCTTGATGCAATGCTGCAATGCGCCCTCCCGTGGGGAGGGTCGGGCGCGGCCCGGCGCTGCCGTGCCAAGGTGCCGCGTAATTAGTAGGACAGAGGACCAAACCATGAAACAAGACCCAATCGCACAGATCGCCAAAATCAAACAATCGCATCCGAACAACCTGATGGCGCGGCATTTCGACATGGAATATTTCCGCACTCTGGACCCCGCCCTGCAACAACGCCTGCTGAAAATCATCGCCTCGGGCATTGCCAACCCCGACAGCTCGATGGGGGCCTATGCGATGGACGCGCAGGATTACGACGATTTCGCGCCGTTCTTTGAC
>WGBJ01000242.1 GCA_015494385.1 Marinosulfonomonas sp. | reverse complement strand
CAGTTTCCACCGTATACGGCACGCTGGGCGAACGGGCCGTGGCGGCGATGGCCGCGCGCAAAGGGCTGGACGGGATGAAGGACGATCCGCGCTTCTGGGCCTCGGGTATTTCGCTGGTGGCGCATATGCAGAACCCGCATGCACCGGCAGTTCATATGAATACCCGCATGTTCTGGACCCCGCATGGCTGGTGGTTCGGTGGCGGCTCGGATCTGAACCCCTGTATCGAATACGCCGAGGATACGGCGGCCTTTCATGCGGTGCAAAAGCAGCAGTGCGACAAGCATGATCCGGACTATTACCCCCGTTTCAAGGCATGGGCGGACGAGTATTTCTACATCCCGCACCGCAACCGCGCCCGCGGGGTGGGTGGTATTTTTCTGGATGATCACAACACGGGCGACTGGGACGGTGATTTTGCCTTCATTCAGGATGTCGGGCGGGCGTTTTTGATGGCCTTTCTGCCGGTCACTGAAAAGCGCCGCAACACACCCTGGACCGAGGCGGACAAAGACACCCAACTGGTGCATCGCGGCCTCTATGCCGAATATAATCTGGTTTATGATCGGGGCACGAAATTCGGGTTGGAAACAGGACACAATGCCGATGCAGTGTTGATGAGCCTGCCGCCAATGGCGAAGTGGGTTTAGACGCCAATCAGGCGCCTCGAACCGCGTCGATCATGCGTTGCACGTTGTCAGGGTCGGCATCCGGCGTGATGCCGTGGCCCAGATTGAAGATATGCGGCCCCTTGGAAAACGCTTTGACGATGCGTTTGGTTTCATCCACCAGTTCCTGCCCGCCGCTCACCATGTGGTGCGGCGCAAGGTTGCCCTGAACGCAGCCATCCACCTGCACATTTTCGGCGGCCCAGTCGGCGGAAACCGAATTGTCCAGCGCCACGCAATCGGCGCCGGTGGCTTTGGCAAACCCGATGTAGTTGTCCCCTGCTTCACGCGGGAAGGCGATGACGGGGGTATCTGGATGCTCGGCTTTCAGGGCTGCGATGATCCGTTTGGCGGGTTCCAGCGCGTATTTGGTGAAATCACTGCCTTTCAGCGATCCGGCCCAGCTGTCGAAAATCTTGACCACTTCGGCACCGGCCTGAATTTGCATCGACAGATAGGAAATCGTTGCCTCGGTGATCTTGTCCAGCAGCGCCTCGAATGTGGCGCGGTCCTCGGCGATCAACTGGTGCGCTGGCCCCTGGTCCTTGGTGCCGCGACCGGCGATCATATAGGTGGCAACGGTCCACGGCGCGCCGGCAAAGCCGATCAATGTGGTTTCGGCGGGCAGGGCACCGGCCAGATTGCGCACGGTTTCATAAATCGGCGACAGGGTTTCGTGAATGTCCGAAACCGGCTTTAACTGTTCCAGCTCAGCGGGCGTTGTGATGGTGGATAGGCGCGGGCCTTCGCCGGTGACGAACCACAGGTCCGCCCCCAATGCCTGTGGCACCAGCAGGATGTCGGCAAACAGGATCGCCGCGTCAAAGCCGTAGCGGCGGATCGGTTGCAGGGTGACTTCGGTGGCCAGTTCGGGGTTATAACACAGCGACAGGAAATCGCCGGCCTGTGCGCGGGTGGCCTTGTATTCGGGCAGATAGCGGCCCGCCTGACGCATCATCCAGATCGGCGGGGTGTCCAGCGTTTCACCCGCCAGTGCGCGCAGAAGTTTCTTTTGTTCGGCCATAACTGCCCCCTATCCTTGATGCTTGCAATTCAACTCTATTGCCAGCGACATGATGTCAAGACACCGGCGGGATGTTTGCCGTTGTCAGGCGCATTTGACGCGCTTAAACAGGGGGCATGACGCAGAATTTACCAACCCCCGCTTCGCCCCTGAAAATTGGCACCCGTGGCTCGCCTCTGGCGCTGGCGCAGGCGTATGAAACGCGCCGCCGTCTGATGGCGGCGTTCGATCTGCCGGAACAGGCGTTCGAGGTGGTTGTGATCACGACATCCGGCGACCGGATTCAGGACCGTCCCCTGAAAGAGGTCGGCGGCAAGGGGTTGTTCACCAAAGAGATCGAAGAGGACATGCTGTCGGGCAAGATCGACATCGCGGTCCATTCGATGAAGGATATGCCGGTGGATCAGCCCGAGGGGCTGTTGCTGGACACCTATCTGCCCCGCGAGGACGTGCGCGATGCGTTTGTGTCGCCCAAGCTGAAGCGGCTGGCGGATTTGGCCGAAGGGGCAACCGTTGGCACTTCGAGCCTGCGGCGTCGGGCGCAACTGCTGAACAAACGCCCTGATCTGAAGATCGTCGAATTCCGCGGCAATGTGCAGACCCGTTTGAAAAAGCTGGCCGATGGGGTGGCCGAGGCGACCTTCCTTGCGATGGCTGGTCTGAACCGGATGGGGTATGACGATGTGGCCCAGTCCCCGATCGAAGTTGACGAAATGCTGCCCGCCGTGGCGCAAGGGGCCATAGGCATTGAACGGCGCGCGGATGATATGCGCGTGGCGGATATGCTGGCGGCGATCCATGATGTTGAAACCGGTCAGCGGCTGGCGGCAGAGCGGGCCTTTCTGGCGGCGCTGGACGGATCATGCCAAACCCCGATTGGCGGGTTGGCCGTGCTTGAAGGGGATGCGATTTACCTGCGCGGCGAAATCCTGCGCCCCGACGGATCCGAATGTCTGACCGACGAGGACCGCAGCCCGATTGAGGATGCCGCCGACATGGGCCGTGCTGTGGCCGAACGTCTGCGGGCACGGGCCGGTGAAGGGTTCTTTGACTGGGTTTAACAGGCAAGGATGATGCTGACGCTCTAATCCTGCCACAGGACGGCAACGCCGGACAGCGCCCGACCCTCCCCACGGGAGGGCGCTTTTGCCACGTCTCTTTTGATAGTAACGTAGGATGCGGTTCGACCCTTTCGGGTGCCAAATCGTCATTGAGGCCCACCCAGGGTCGGGCGCTGTCCTCGTTTCTTGGCGCTATGGGGTGCGGTTGGTTGTGTCAGGATTGAAACGCTAACCCCACGTCCCCCTTTACAATCCGCCCCTGTTTCCCGCACCTTTGCGGGTATGTATGCCGATCGACTGAAACTGATGTTCTCGCACACCTCGGTGCAGGTGATGTTCGGCCTGTGGCTGCTGGGCTGGGCGCTGGTGATCGGCACTGGAAACGCCCGTCTGCTGTGGCTGGCACCGCTGGGTATCATCGGCCAGATGCTGAACGAATATTCGGTGCATCGTTACCTGTTCCACTGGCCCGCGCCGCGCAGCCAGTTCTGGTTTGATGTGCTGTACCGGGTGCATTACGGCCACCATGATTTCCCCGACAAACCGGCGCTGTTCTTTGTGCCGGTGTGGTTTGCGGTGCCGATGGCCCTGCTGCATGTGACGCTTGCCTATGTGGTGCTGCGCCTGTCGGGGTTTGAAAATCCGTTGATCGGTGCGACAACGTTTACCTTTGTAGGCGGCATCACCGCGTTTTTGTTTTACGAATGGTTTCATATGACGGCCCATACCAATGTGCGTAAATGGGCGGTCGAGCGCTATGTCACCCGCCTGCACGGGATGCACCATTTTCGCAATTACCAGCGCTGGTTCCACGTCAATCCGGGTGGCGAGGTGATTGACCGAATCATGGGCACGGCGATTCCCGATGAAGAGTTGAAACAAAAGGGGCGGATGCAGTTTTTGTCGACATTGGGCCTGAAACCCGATGACCCCCGTTTAATCAGCGCCCGCAGCCGTTTAGGGCCGCAATATGGTATAACCGGGCAGGATATGGCCCGCGCCGCCGCTACATAATGTCCCTTGCGAGCAAAGGGGTGGATCGGGTATCCTAAGGGCATGCTACGTCTGATCAACGCCCTCTTCCTGTCGCTGACGCTGGTGATCACCAGTATCAGTATGGCCGTGGCGCGTGGGCAAAGCCCTGATATCGGCACTGATATCGTGATCTGTACCGGCGTAGGCATGACGACCATCACAGTTGGTCCCGATGGACAGCCGATAAAGAAAACCCATCTCTGTCCTGATGGTGTTTCGATCTTTGCGGCCGCGTTCACGACCCCGATTGTGCCGGTTTTGCCTAGCGTGATGGTGTGGCGCCTCGCGTTGCCTACAGATACCGTTATCCTGCCTCAGGAAGCCCCGTCTCCTGCGGCGCGTGGTCCACCCCTGGACGTTTAAACTCTAGCCAATTTTAAACAGAATAACATCCAAGGAGACGCGCGTGTCTTTCACAAAAACAATTCTGGCTTCGGCCACGGCAATTATCCTTGCCATGCCGGCCTTTGCCGAGGGTATCATGATCAAGGATGCCTATATCCGGTCATCCGGCCCCAATGCCAAAACCGGCGCGGCCTTTCTGGTGATCATGAATGATACCGATCAGGATGATACACTGGTTTCAGCAACATCCGACATTGCAAAGCGCGTCGAAACGCACACCCATATCAAAACCGATGACGGCGTGATGCAGATGCGCAAGGTCGAAGGCGGCTTTCCCGTCGCGGCCCACAGTATGCACGCCTTGCAGCGTGGCGGGGACCATTTGATGTTTATGGGGCTGAACCAGCCTTTGAACCAAGGTGATACCGTCACGGTTACCCTGACATTTGAAAACGCCGGCGATATGACCGTCGAAATTCCGGTTGACCTGAAACGCATGCCCGACAGCGGCATGACAATGAAACACGACATGGATATGTCGAACGGCACCAACGACTAGGCTTGGTTTTTCGTTAGGTATTGGCCCCGCGTTCATGTGTTGAACGCGGGGCTTTTTTACAAAGGACGCTCGATCATGCGGATATTGTTTGTTTGCCTTGGCAATATTTGTCGTTCGCCCACGGCCGAAGGGGTGTTTCGCACACTTAGCCAAAAGGCCGGTCTGGATCTGGAAATTGACAGCGCTGGCACCGGCGGTTGGTATAT
>WGBJ01000241.1 GCA_015494385.1 Marinosulfonomonas sp. | reverse complement strand
GTGGCAACACCTACCGGATGCTGAACGAATCCCGCTTTGCGCCGCATTTCGAATTCATCGGCAATTGGGACACTCATTACGGGTTGTTCGGCGACTGTGGCGGCGAAACCCCGTTTGATGGTCCGGTGGAAGGTGACGCTGCAACCAGCGGAAGTTGCTGTTAAGTCTTGTCGTAACCACGGCGGGCTGATAGCTGTTTTTCAATCCCGATGGTTTTGATCGGGTTTGAAGGGGAAACGGCACTTGGCACAGACACCTCCGCGTCTTGAAATCAGGAATATCATCCGCAGTTATGATGGCCGGCGGGTGGTGGACGGTGTGTCCCTGCGGGTCGAACCGGGGCAGGTGACCTGCCTGCTTGGCCCCTCTGGTTGTGGCAAATCCACCACCTTGCGTATCATCGCAGGCGTCGAAATGCAGGACAGCGGCGAGATTTACGCCGATGGCGAACTGGTTTGCGACACCGTATTCCGTATCCCGCCCGAGGGGCGATCCATCGGGCTGATGTTTCAGGATTTCGCCCTGTTTCCGCATCTGAGCGTGGCGCAGAACGTCGGCTTTGGCCTGCCGCGCAAAGGGGCTGCGAACGAAGCGCGGATCATGGAACTGCTGGAACGGGTCGGGTTGGCGCATCATGCCGAAGATTACCCGCACCAACTGTCGGGCGGCGAACAACAGCGGGTGGCACTGGCCCGCGCCTTGGCGCCGCGCCCGAAAATCATGCTGATGGACGAGCCGTTTTCCGGCCTTGATAACCGCCTGCGCGACGGCATCCGCGACGAAACGCTGGACCTGTTGAAAGAAGAAGGCACCGCCGTTCTGCTGGTCACCCACGAGCCGGACGAGGCCATGCGCATGGCCGATGAAATCGCCCTGATGCGCGACGGCAAGATCATCCAGCAGGGCGCGCCCTATAACATCTACAACAGCCCACGCGACAAAAAAGCGGCGGCATTTTTCTCGGATATCAATGTGATAGAGGGCACTGTTAAAGGGGCGCTGACGGAAACACCCTTTGGTCAATTCCTTGCCCCCGGCGTGCCCGATGGCACCAAAGTGGAAATCGTTTCCCGCCCGCAACACATCCGGATTGATTTCGATCGCGGCGGACGTGGCCCCAACCCGACCGCCAGTGACGGTGTGGCGGCGCGGGCCAGCGTGGTGCGGGCGCGTTTCATGGGGCGCGAGAGCCTTGTGGAATTTCGCATGGATGCCGATGGCTCGGTTCTGAAGGCGACGGTGCCGTCGGTGTTTCTGCCCGCCGAGGGCACAGTGATGTGGTTGACCCTGCCCCGCGCGCGGTGTTTCGTGTTTCCCAAGACGGCGTAAACATAGAAAGCAAACCCGCGGATGGCTGAATATCTGCCCCTTGAAATCCCCGAAGACGGCAAGCTGGTGCATAACATCACCCGCTTTGCCCGTGCCTTGCGGGCCGCCGGTGTGCCGGTGGGGGCGGGCCGGCTGATCGGGGCGATCCATGCGGTGCAGGCCACGGGGTTTTCGGACCAGCGCGATTTTTACTGGTGCCTGCACGCCTGTTTTGTGTCCAAACCCGAACAGCGCGCGACCTTTCATCAGGTGTTTCGCCTGTTCTGGCGCGATCCGCGCTATCTGGAACATATGATGGCGATGATGCTGCCCGCCGTGCGTGGGGTGCAGGAGGAACGCGCCGCCAAATCCGCCGAAAAACGAGCCGCCGAGGCGCTGCTGGACGGGGTATCGCGCGATGTGCCGGATGCGGGGGAAGAGGGCGAAAGCGAGATCGAGATCGACGCCAGCCTGACCATGTCGGCCGAGGAGCGGCTGGGGTCACTGGATTTTGAACAGATGAGCGTGGCAGAAATGGCCGAGGCCAAGCGGATGCTGGCGCGGCTGACCTTGCCGGTGAAACCGCTGCAATCGCGGCGCACACAGGCGGATGCACGGGGAAGGGTTCTGGACTGGCGGCGCACCATGCGGGACGCGATGCGTCAGGGCGGCGAGGTGCAGGCACTGGCAGTGAAAAAGCGCCGTGTGCGCTGGCCCAATCTGGTGGTGATCTGCGACATTTCCGGATCCATGTCGCAGTATTCACGCGCGGTGCTGCATTTTCTGCATGCGGTGGCCAATCAAAAGGGCGCGGGGTGGTCCAGGGTTTACGGCTTCACCTTTGGCACCCGTCTGACAAATATCACCCGCCATCTGGCCACCCGCGATGTGGATGCGGCGCTGTCTGCCGCAGGGGCCGAGGCGCAGGACTGGGAGGGTGGCACACGGATCGGCGCCTGTCTGCATAGCTTCAACCGTGACTGGTCGCGGCGGGTGCTGGGGCAGGGGGCGGTGGTGTTGCTGATCACCGACGGGCTGGACCGTGACGATCCGGATGCGCTGGGGCGTGAAATGGAGCGTCTGCACCTGTCCGCCCGCCGCCTGATCTGGCTGAACCCGCTGCTGCGCTGGGATGGTTTTGCCCCCAAGGCGCGCGGGATTGCGGCGATGTTGCCGCATGTGGACAGCTTTCGCGCGGGGCATAACATTGCTTCGCTTGAGGCGCTGGCGCAGGCGATCTCAAGCCCTGACGACATGGGGGAAAAAGCCCGCCTGATGGCAACACTACAGGGTTAGGGCCGGCTGGTTGTTCTTGCGGTGCCGCGCCGCCATGTTACGCGCTTTCTGGCCGCTGGCAAACGGGCGGGCCGATGCCGGACTGTCGATAAATCCATCCCATCCCGACCCGAAAATCAGGCGTAATTCGGCGCGGGCCGCAGGCTCGATCGCATGCAGGGTCTGGGTGCCCAGATACAGGCTTTCGGCCGGGGCGCCTTCGGCAAACAGGATTTCGTGAGTGCCCATCAGGATGTGATAATAGGTTACGCCGCCTGTGACCGGGGCCACGTCGATCCCTTTGATCGCGGTCAGGTCTTTGGCGGGGGCCAGAACCTCGGGTTTGCCATACATCCGTTTGGTGATTTTCGAGCAAATCATCAAACGGTGGTGGCGCGAGACCGTCAGGTCACGACGGGGCAGGCCGGATCCAAGTGCGCCTTTTGCAATCCTGATCGGGGCAAGGGCGGGATTGGCGCGCATTTTTTCAACCGGACAGTGGCGCGCCCATATCCAGCGGATTTCCTGCGGGCCGTTGTCTTTGGTCATCAGCAGATCACCCGGGCGCAGATGTTCGATCCGGCGCGGGCCATCGGGGGTTTCAAACAATGTGCCTTGGGTAAAGCAGATATTCGTGGTGCCCGGCGTCGGAGTGAAATTGTTGACGAAAACATCCGAACCGTCAGGCGAACGCTGGATCGAGAACCCGTCGACGTCGGTGCCGAAATCCTCACCCAGACCGATGCGTGTCGCTGTGCTCGAGAAACCGTTATATGTAACGGTTGGATCATCCAGCGGGTCGTTGTTGAATATGGCCTGTATGAATTCATCGTTTGTCGGGTCATAGACAACGATATTATCGCCACCGTTATTGATCAGTGCAGAGCCACGCCCGGCATCAAAAAACAAATCATCCGGTCCACCGGTTGGCAGGCTGCCGCCAGCCTGAACACCGACAATCACCATCGCGTGGGCGCCGGGTTGCAAAATGGTGCCTGCCGGGAACGTAAACCAGTTCCCTGTACCCTTATCCCACAACTCCAACCCCGAAATATCAATCGCGACATTCGAGGTATTTACAAGTTCGACAAACTCGTCATTTAAGGCGGCGGTCCCGTTGCCATCAGTGTCAAAATTGTTTGCACCGTTCGGGTCAGCAAGAAACTCGTTTATTACGATCCCGCCCAGTAGTTGGTCTGCCATGCTCTTTAAGCACCCTTGATGCGCGTCCGGTCATCTACGGTTTCGGGTCTCACCTCAAATGGTTGTATCGGCCGGTTTTTACAACGTATTCGGTATTGCTAGCAGGAAATCCGGTTTTCCTCAAGGAATACAAAAACCGGCCGTGCGGGAATGATGAGCCTTTGCAACAATGCAAACACCGCCAGGTTGCGGTGAATTGGCGCGGTTCGTCGAAATCTTTTCCAATATGTTGACATCGGTCAATGCAGGGCGCATATGGCCCACCGTAAGACATTCAATATCTTGAATACGTCAAACTGTGAAAAGGAAAAATCATGCTTATGGACTGGAAAATAGGAGGGGTTGCGCTGGGCGTTGTGTTTTTCCTGGCCGTGCTCCTTGTTAAACCGATCGGTGTTTCGACACAGTTCGTGATCCTTGACGGGATCATCGGCGATGCGATCAACAACGAACTGGTTGTGAAAACCGACGAGGGTTACACTTCGTCAAACGCCTATCTGGCGAAATCGCACGGCAAATATGCCAAAAACGTTGCCAACCCGCTGAACTACAGCTTCATCTTTGTTATCGCGATGGCCATCGGTGCGGTTGTGTCCGGTGTTGCCCGTCGTGAAACCAAAGAAGAACGTCAGGTACCGTCCCTGTGGCGCAAGAACTTTGGTGACAGTGTTGCCAAGCGTTATGTCGGCGCCTTTATCGGCGGTTTCATCGTGATCTTTGGCGCGCGTCTGGCCGGTGGTTGTACATCCGGGCACATGATGTCCGGGATGATGCAAACCTCGCTATCGGGCTACATCTTTACCATTGGCGTGTTCGCGGCTGCGATCCCGACCGCCATGATCATGTATAAAAGGAGCTAAGCCATGACCATTTTCCTAGCAATCGTAATTGGCGCGGCTTTCGGGTTTGTGCTGGACCGGATCGGGACAACAAACCCGAACTGGATCTTCAAAATGCTGAACCTGACCAATCTGCATCTGGCCAAAGCCATCCTGATGGCCATCGGTGTCGGTTCCATCCTGATGTTTGTTGGCCAGATGGCCGGCTTTGTTGACGTTGGCCACATGTCGGTCAAAACCGCTTATGTCGGCGTTGGCGTTGGTGGTCTGATCATGGGCTTTGGCTGGGCGTTCTCGGGCTATTGCCCCGGCACTTCGGTGGCGGCTGCTGCTTCGGGTCGTAAAGACGCGCTGTTCTTCATCGCTGGCGGCCTGCTGGGCGCTGCGGCTTACATGGTGTCCTATGCCTCGATCAAAGGCACTTTCCTGATGGACAAGATCGCTGGCGGCAAGGTGACACTGGGCACCGTTCCGGGCGCAAAATACGAAGGCCTGACCGCCATTCAGGGCGATCTGCTGGGTATTGCGCTGGGCGTTATCTTCATCATCGTTGCCTTTGTTCTGCCGAACAAACTGGTTGGTGGTGACGAAACTTCGGACGCTGTTCCGGCTGAATAAGACCAAAACCCACTCACGGGTTGAACGGCCGCAGGGGAAACCTTGCGGCCGTTTTTCGTTTGCGCATCATTCGGGTCGTCTGAGCACGCGGGAAAGGACAGCATGTCGGGGCAACATGTGAAAGGACGCTCTGATGCAACTGACCTATCTTCCCTATGATCCCGACTGGGTGGCGCAATTGCGTGCCGGAGGTGTGGATGCCTATGGTAATCCCGCCGAGCGCAGCATTTCGGATGGTACAGGTAACCCCTGTCGTCATTGCCTGAACGACATCCCCAAGGGCGCGGAAATGTTGATCTGCGCCGCCCGCCCGTTTCCTGAACCGCAGCCCTATGCCGAAACCGGTCCGATCTTTTTATGCGCAGACTGCTTGCCTTACATGGGCGATGGCCTGCCACCGGTGCTGGCAAGCCGCAAGGAATGCCTGCTAAAAGCCTATGGCGTGGACAACCGGATCATCTATGGCACAGGGCAGATCACCCCGACCGCTGAAATCGGGGAATATGCAGGGGTCTTGTTATCGGACCCGAAGGTTGCCTATGTTGATGCAAGATCGGCCACCAACAATTGTTTCACCCTTAGGATCATCCGCACCCCATGAGCCAGAATTTCGACAACATCCCCGAAACCGCCCTTGCATGGCACCGCGCCGGTCGCGGGGCGGCACTGGCCACTGTGGTAGAAACATGGGGCTCGGCCCCGCGTCCCGTCGGTAGCCAGCTGGCGATTGCGGGGGATACGGAGATTGCCGGCTCGGTTTCGGGGGGCTGTGTCGAGGGGGCCGTGATTATCGAGGCGATGGACGCGCTTGAGGATGGCAAGCCGCGGATGATGGAATTCGGCGTGTCCGATGATCAGGCCTTTGCCGTCGGGCTGGCCTGTGGCGGCAAGATCAGGGTGATGATCGAGCCGGTTGGGGCGGTGATGCCCGAGGATATGCTGGCCGAACTGGTGGCCGCACGGGCGGATCGTGTGCCGGTGGCCTATGTGGTCAATCCTGACACGCAATCCCGCAGGCTGGCCAAACAGGGTGAGTATCCCGACCGGTTCCGCAGTGACAAATCCGGTTTCGAGGGCGAAGAATTCGTCGCCATCCATAACCCGCCGCTGAAACTGATCGTGGTGGGGGCGGTGCATATCACCCAGCCTTTGCTGGTGATGGCACGGCTGGCGGGTTACGATCCGGTGCTGGTTGATCCACGTGCCGCCTTTGGCTCCAAGGCGCGATTCCCGAACGAGGAAATCATCGACGACTGGCCGGACGAGGCGCTGAAGGCGCAAGGGCTGGATGCCCGCACCGCCGTTGTCACCCTGTCGCATGACCCCAAAATCGATGATCCCGCGCTAACCGTCGCCCTACGATCGGATGCCTTTTACATCGGCAGCCTTGGATCAAGCCGCACCCATGCAAAACGGGTGGACCGGTTAACGGCAGCGGGGTTCAACGATGCAGAAATCGCCCGCATCCATGCACCGGTGGGCCTGGACATCGGCAGTAAATCCCCCGCCGAAATTGCCCTGTCAATCATGGCTCAGATCACCGAAACCCTGCGCAAATCCACATAACCCAAACCCGCAGCGCAAAATTACTTTTGCCAAAACGTCATACCCGTGTTTTACTCGCCTCTAATTAGAACATAAGGGAGGACGACCATGACACAGGTCACCATGACCGTGAACGGCAAAGCTGTGAGCGGTGAAGCAGAAGGGCGCACGCTGCTTTCACAATTCTTGCGCGACGGGCTGGGGCTGACGGGAACACACGTTGGCTGTGACACATCGCAATGCGGCGCTTGCAGCGTGCATGTCAATGGAAAGCTTGTGAAATCCTGCACCATGTTCGCAGTCGAGGCCGACGGGGCCGAGGTATCGACCGTCGAGGGCGAGGCGGATGAGGACGGCACATTGTCGACCATCCAGCAGGCCTTTCAGGAGCACCACGGGCTGCAATGCGGTTTCTGCACACCGGGCATGGTGATGGCCACCAAATCCCTGCTGGCCGAAAACCCCAAACCGACCGAGGCCGATATTCGTGCCTATCTGTCCGGCAATATCTGCCGCTGCACGGGGTATCACAACATTGTTAAGGCAATCATGGCCGCATCCGGTCAGGACGTCAGCGCCATCGCCGCAGAATAAGCGGTAGGGCGGGGTTCACCACGCCGTCACGGAATTTCAGGAGGAACGAACATGCCAGCAGATGGAGGCATCGGCGCCAGCACCAAACGGCGCGAGGACGTCCGGTTTTTAACCGGAAACGGAAACTATACAGACGACATCAACGCCAATGGACAGGCCTATGTCTATTTCCTGCGCTCGGAAATGGCGCATGCGAAAATCAACAGCATTGATACGTCGGACGCAGAAAAGATGGACGGTGTGATCCGCATCTTCACCGGCGAGGATTTTGTCGAAGTGGGCGGGGTGCCTTGCGGTTGGGAAGTGACCGACCGGTTTGGCAATGCCATGCAGGAACCCAGACACCCGATTCTGGCGCACGGAAAGGCGCGCCATGTGGGCGATCCGATCTGCGCGGTTGTGGCGGAAACGCTGGAACAGGCCCGCGATGCTGCCGAGGCGATCGAGCTGGATCTGGAAGAGCTGCCCGCCGTGATCGACATGAAATCCGCACTGGCCGAAGACAGCCCCAAGGTACACGACGAACTGGAGTCGAACCTGTGTTATGACTGGGGGTTTGTCGAGGAAAACCGCGACGCTGTGGACGAGGCAATCAAGAACGCCCACCACGTCACCACGCTGGAATTGCGCAACAACCGGCTGATCGCCAACCCGATGGAGCCACGCGTCGCCATCGGTATGTTTGACCGCACCACGGATGAACATACGCTCTATACCACGTCGCAAAACCCGCATGTGATCCGCCTGTTGATGGGCGCATTCGTGTTGGGCATCCCCGAACATAAACTGCGGGTGATTTCGCCCGATGTGGGCGGGGGCTTTGGCACCAAAATCTTCCACTACGCCGAAGAAGCGTTCTGCACATTCGCCGCCAAGGCGGTGAACCGTCCGGTGAAATGGACCTGTAGCCGCTCCGAAGCGTTCGTATCGGATGCCCATGGCCGTGACCATGTGACCAAGATCGAACTGGCGATGGATGAGGACGGTAATTTCCTTGCCGTGCGCACAGATACCCACGCCAATATGGGCGCCTATCTGTCGACCTTTGCGCCCAGCGTGCCCACATGGCTGCACGGCACATTGATGGCAGGCAACTACAAAACCCCGCTGATCTATGTGAACGTCAAGGCGGTGTTCACCAACACCGTGCCGGTTGATGCCTATCGCGGGGCCGGCCGCCCCGAAGCATCGTTCCAGCTGGAACGGGTGATCGACAAGGCCGCTTATGAAATCGGCAAAGACCCGATTGAATTGCGCCGCCAGAACTTTATCACCGAATTCCCCTATGCCACCCCTGTGGCGGTGGAATATGACACCGGTGATTACAATGCGACGATGGACAAGATGATCGAAATCGCCGATCTGGCCGGTTTCGAGAAACGCGCCGCCGAAAGCGCCGACAACGGCAAACTGCGCGGCCTTGGCGTGAATTGCTATATCGAGGCTTGCGGCATTGCGCCCTCCAACCTTGTGGGCCAGTTGGGCGCCCGCGCAGGGCTTTATGAAAGCGCCACGGTGCGGGTGAACGCCACGGGGTCAATCAGCGTGATGACCGGTTCACATTCACACGGGCAGGGGCACGAAACCGCCTTTCCCCAAGTGATTGCCGAAATGATCGGCATTGATCCGTCGCAAGTGGACATCGTGCATGGCGATACGTCCAAAGTGCCGATGGGCATGGGCACCTATGGCTCGCGCTCCTTGGCTGTTGGCGGCAGCGCGATGGTGCGCGCCACCGAGAAGATCATCAACAAGGCCAAAAAGATCGCGGCCCATCTGATGGAAGCCTCGGAAGGCGATATTGAGCTGAAGGACGGACAATTCACCGTGGCCGGCACCGACAAATCGGTTGCCTGGGGCGATGTGACTTTGGCCGCTTATGTGCCGCACAACTACCCACTTGAGGATCTGGAGCCGGGTTTGGAGGAAACCGCGTTTTATGATCCGGCCAACTTCACCTATCCGTCAGGCGCCTATGCCTGCGAGGTCGAAGTGGACCCCGAAACCGGCAAGGTGACCATCGAGCGTTTCAGTGCGGCCGATGATTTTGGCAATATCGTCAATCCGATGATTGTTGACGGTCAGGTGCATGGTGGCATCGGGCAGGGCATCGGTCAGGCGCTGCTGGAACAGGCGGTCTATGACGAAGATGGTCAGCTGATTTCCGGTTCCTACATGGATTACGCCATGCCGCGTGCCGATGATGTGCCGTTCTATACGGTCGATCATTCCTGCCAGACCCCTTGCACCCACAATCCACTGGGCGTGAAGGGCTGTGGCGAGGCCGGCGCGATCGGTTCCCCCCCTGCGGTGGTCAATGCGGTCGTGGATGCCTTGCGACGGGCCGGACAGGACATCACCCATATCGACATGCCGCTGACGCCCTCGCGCGTTTGGCAAGCCATGCAATCCTGAAGGAGGAAATGAGAAATGTATGCATTTGATGTAGAGACCCCTTCAAGCGTTGCCGAGGCTGTCGCCGCGCTGAAGGACGAAGAGGCAACCGCGCTGGGTGGGGGGCAAACCCTGATCCCGACCCTGAAACAGCGCCTTGCAGCACCTGAAAAACTGGTCAGCCTGTCGGGCATTGCCGAAATGAAGGGCATTTCCACCGATGGCGGTGTTCTGACCATCGGCGGAGCCACAATCCACGCCGATGTGGCCGCGCAGGGGGATTACCCCGCGCTGGCGGCGCTGGCGGGCAATATCGGCGATCCGGCGGTGCGCAATCGTGGCACCATTGGCGGGTCCCTTGCCAACAATGACCCGTCGGCCTGTTATCCTGCGGCGGTGCTGGGCACAGGCGCAACCATCGTCACCAACACGCGCGAAATCGCGGCGGATGACTATTTTCAGGGCATGTTCACCACGGCCCTTGAGGAAGGCGAGATCATCACCGCAGTGAAGTTCCCCATCCCCGAGGCAGCGTCCTACCAGAAGTTCGACCAACCCGCCTCGCGCTTTGCGCTGGTCGGGGTGTTCGTGGCCAAAACCGCCGATGGTGTGCGGGTCGCGGTGACAGGGGCGTCCGAGGAAGGCGTGTTCCGCTGGAGCGAGGCCGAAACGGCGCTGAACAAAGAGTTCCGCAGTGATGCGCTGATGGATTTGAACATCAACGCGATGAACATGATCGGCGATTTGCACGGCACCAAGGAATACCGCGCCCATCTGGTCAAGGTGATGACACGCCGCGCGATCAACGCGATCGGGTAAGGGAACGGCTGCCCCGCACTTGATGCGGGGCCTTCCTGTAAGAACAAACAGTCAGGCCCCGGATCAGGTCCGGGGCTTGTGCATTTTTAGATTGGGTGATCCATCAGACTGATAACAGATATATGGCACAGCTTTCGATCCCTGCCGGTTTGGGTGCAAATCTGGGTTGCGCTGATCCTTGTGCCGGTCAATATGTTATCATTGCTGTTTCTAAACGAGCCCAAAGGCATTCTGATTGCCGCATTGGCGGTGGGTGGTATGATGCCAAATATCGCCATCATGCTGGCCGAACGGGGCCTGTCGAAAATGATGGCCCTGCCGCATCTGCTGATCTGGATACCACTGCTTTTGATCCTATGGCCCCATCTGGGCGCCGTTACAGGGGGCTATCAGACATACCTGTGGCTGCTGTTTGCCGTGGACGGGCTGTCGCTGGCGTTTGACATTCCGGATGCGTGGAAATGGTGGAAAGGAGATCGTGCCGTGGCAGGCGCGCAATAAAAAAGCCCCCGCAAATTGCGAGGGCTTTTCCATAAACTGTATAAACTGTAAAGCGTTGCCTACTTTGGAAGCTGGCCGATCATCATGATCATCTGGCGGCCTTCCATCTTGGGCATGCTTTCGACCTTGCCAACGTCCTTGACGTCCTCGGCCACCCGTTCCAGCAATTCACGACCCAGATTAAGGTGCGCCATTTCGCGGCCACGAAAGCGCAGGCTGATCTTTACCTTGTCGCCGTTTTCCAGAAACTTGAACACATTGCGCATTTTCACATCGTAATCATGCTTGTCTGTATTCGGACGGAATTTCACTTCCTTGACCTCGATGGTCTTTTGTTTCTTGCGCGCCTCGGATTCACGTTTCTGCTGTTCGTATTTGAACTTGCCGAAATCCATGATTTTGCACACGGGCGGGTTGGCGTTTGGTGAAATCTCGACCAGATCCAGTCCGGCCTCGTCTGCCATGTCCATGGCGCGCGCAGGGGTAACAACCCCGACGTTTTCACCGTCGGCGCCAATAAGCCGGATTTCCTTGGATGTGATGCGTTCATTCACGCGGGGGCCAGTATCGCGCTGTGGCGGGGCATTATGTGGTCTGCGGGCTATGACTTTGATCCTTTAATTGTGAAGCCTTGTCTTATGCGGAAAATAGACGGGCAGGCGCGTGCTTACAAGGTGTTATTCGCCCTGAAATGAGCAATAATGTGCTATATTCCCCTTGCTTGCTTTTCACATGGTTGTGCATCTGTCATAGCACGCGCATGTCCGGACGCTTTTCCGGCAAGTTAACAAGGGGTTTTAAGATGAACAAATCATTAATTATCGGGGCCGCTTTGATTGCAGCAGGGGCTGGCGTCTATTTCTCTTCGCAAGGACAAAACAGCACCAACGAGGTGATGGAACAGGCCACAGGTGCAGCCACAAAAGCGGCTGACGATGCCGCCGCGTCGGCCAAAGCTGCCGAGGAAGCAGAAGCAAAAGCCGCCGAGGAAGCCGCTACAGCCGCCGCCGAAGCCGAAGCTGTTGCCGCTAAAGCTGCCGAAGAGGCCGCAGCCAAGGCTGCCGAAGAAGCGGCTGCTGCAACCGAAGCAGCCTCGGACACTGCAAGTAGCGTTGAAAGTGTGATTACCGATGCCCTTTCCGGCGCTGTTGATGCGGCATCGGAACCTGTCGCCGAAGGTGCGGGCGAAGTCGCTACGGATGCCGCGACAGATGCCGCAAATGCGGAAAATTCCGGGGATCCTGCATTGTCTGCTCAGGACGCATTGCTGACAGCCGATGGCTTTGATGCTGACAAAGTAGGTGAAATGGTAGACGGCTCGGATCTGGACCCGATGAAAAAGGCATTGCTGAAAGCCGCAATCGACCAGGCTCGTGAAAATCCAGAAATGGTTAAAGTCGTGATTGAACAGGTGAAGACTGCCTTGGGCATGTAACCTTATCAAACACCGAAAAACGGAACGCCGCGCGGAAAAATACGCTTTTTCGTGCGGCGTTTTTGTGTCTGGCAGGGGAAATGGACCAATCCCCGCCGACACTGGGCGATAAGGTGCCGCTTATCGTTGAGGGGGCAATTTCTCTGGTTTGGGGATTTTTTGCGGGCCTATATTTGTTTCAAATACGTTTTTAAAAGGAGGCTGAATTATGAATAGAACTTTGATGCTCGCCATTCTGGTAGTGGTTTTTGCCGCTGGATACTATTTTTACACCAATGGCAACAGCGTGCCCGAAACCGCTGTTGGTATGAAGGAATCCGTTTCGCAAGCGGTTGAAGGTGCAACCGAAACAGCCACCGGTGCGGTTGAGCAGGCAACAGGGGCCGCCTCGGATGCGGTGTCGGGGGCGGCAGATACTGCGGCGGCTGCAATAGACGGAACGCTGTTTTCACCGGAAGGGTATAATGCGGTGAAAGTGGCGGAGTTGATTGATGCCTCGCCTTTGGACGAGACACGCAAGAACAGCTTTAAAACAGCCTTGATGGCCGCCGGCGATGACCCGGCGTTGCTGTCGGACATTTTGGGGCAGGTGAAAGAAGCCCTGGGGATGTAAACAGATACGCGCCGCCTGATCAGCAATTACGCGGCGCGTGTTGCCAATGGTTGCCTAGTCGACAAACGCCTTTTCCACCACATATTCGGCGGGCTGGGAATTGGCACCTTCCGTCAGGCCGAACCCTTCCAGAATTTCTTTCAGATCGGTGTTCAACCCGATTGAGCCACACACCATCGCCCGGTCGTTTTCCTTGCAGATTGGCGGCACATCCAGATCCTTGAAGATTTTGCCATTCAACAGATTGGTGGTGATCCGGCCCATATTCGGACTCTCTTCGCGGGTGGTGGTGGGGTAATAGCGCAGCTTGTCGCCGATGAATTCGCCAATCAGCGGATCATCCGGCAGGCTCTCGATCAACTGGCGGCCATATTCCAGATCGGCGACTTCGCGACAGGTGTGGCACATGATCACTTCGTCGTAGTTTTCATAGGTTTCCGGTTCGCGCATCAGCGATGCAAAGGGCGCAATGCCGGTGCCGGTGGCAAAGAACCACAGCCGTTTGCCCGGCAACAGTGCGTCATGCACCAAAGTGCCAACAGGTTTTGGGCGCAGGATGATTTCATCACCCACCTTGATATGCTGCAGTTTGCTGGTCAGCGGGCCGTCCGGCACCTTGATCGAGTAGAACTCCAGCTCCTCGTCCCAGGCGGGCGAGGCGATGGAATAGGCGCGCAGCAGGGGTTTGCCGTTGTCACCCAGCAGGCCGATCATCACGAATTCGCCGAAACGGAACCGCAAGCTCCGCGGGCGGGTGACGCGAAACGAGAACAGGCGGTCGGTCCAGTGTTTTACCTGGGTTACGGTCTGCGCATCGGGCAGCGTCGGTTTTTTCGCGGTATCGGCCATTTGGTCATCTTCCCTAACTACATCAAAGCCGCGCACGGGGCGACGGCTTTTGTCCTGGTTTCTATAAGGTTTTGTGCAGGCCTGGTCCAGAGAAGAGAAGCGCGGCGCAATGTCATAGGGGATGGTTTGTCGTAACTGTGTTGTCAGGTGGCCGGTTTTTGCGCTTATTTTGTTGTGGCAATTCACCTCTATCATATTGAATGGAAAGTGAAATACTGCGCCCCAACAGAACCACTAAACCGGTTTAGTGGTTCTGTTGGGGGCAAGCATATTGTGGCGGGTCACAGGCGTTTATTTTCAACCGGATAGGGCGCTTGGCATTTATCTGGCAGGATATGCCGGTTCGCGTCAGGGGCTGGTCGAGATTTCAGAAACTGACCGGCAGCGCGGTCAGCCCGTGGAAATGGTAGACATTTGCATATTGCGGGGCCTTGGCAAGGCGCAGGTCTGGCAGGCGGGAAAACAGCACCGGCAGGGCGATTTGCAGTTCCAGACGGGCCAGCGGGGCGCCGACGCAGAAATGCAAGCCCCCACCGAATGATGTGTTGGCTTTGATCGGGCGATCGGGGCGGAAGGTGTTTGGTGCATCATAGGCCGCCGGATCGCGATTGGCAGCGGCCAGCAGGCAGGCAATGGACTGGCCGCGTTTGATCGGGTGGCCGAACAGCTCCAGATCCTCGCGGGCGATGCGCATGAAGATGTGCAGGGGCGGATCAAACCGAAAGATTTCCTCGACGGTGGTTTCTATGTGGTCGGGCGTTAGCGCCGTTTGCGGGGTGTTTTGCTCCAGCAAGGTTTTGATGCCGTTGCCCATGCTGTGCACTGTTGCCTCGTGTCCTGCGTTCAGCAGCAGGATGCAGGTGGTGATCAATTCATCCGTTGTCAGCTTTTCGCCATCCTGTTCGGC
>WGBJ01000240.1 GCA_015494385.1 Marinosulfonomonas sp. | reverse complement strand
CTTTGCGGTAGATTGTCGATGGCGATACGTCCAGAACCTTTGACGCCTTGGGGATCGAGCCGTCGAAATAGGCGATGGTTTCCTCGATAACTTGCCGTTCAATCTCGGCCAGTGTTTTGCCGATAAGCCCGTCTAGCCCCCCTGTCGAAGTTTCTTCGGGCAGGGATGTCTGGATCGGAATTGTGGCGGTGTAGGTCAGTTCATCCTGCAGGTTGTCGGGCAACATATCCATGGTCACTTGCGGGCCATCATTCATCACCACAATTGTGCGCAGCACGTTTTTCATCTGGCGGATATTGCCCGGCCACGGCAATTCGCGAAACAGCGACTGGACCTCGGGGGACAGGCGCTGGAACTGTTTTCCCTCGATCTCGGCGTAGTTGCACAATTCGGTTTCAGCCACTTCCACCACGTCATTGTCGCGGTCACGCAGCGGGGGCAAATGGATCGGCACCACATACAGCCGGTAATACAGGTCTTCGCGGAACCGGCCCTGCCGGACCTCTTCCATCGGGTCGCGGTTCGAGGCACAGATGATGCGCACGTTTACCTTTTGCGGGTGCGAAGCCCCCACAGGTTGAATCGAGGATGTTTGCAGGAACCGCAGCAGTTTGGCCTGCAAGTTCATATCCAGCTCGCAGATTTCATCCAGAAACAGCGTGCCGCCATCGGCCACGGCTGCCGCGCCGGGTTTGTCGGAAATCGCGCCGGTGAAGGAGCCTTTTAAATGGCCGAATACCTCGGATTCAAGCAAGTCAGACGGGATCGCACCGCAGTTCAGTGGCACAAACGGCCCCGAGGCGCGATTGGAATGATCGTGCAACGCCTGCGCGCAAATTTCCTTGCCGGTCCCGCTTTCACCCGTGATGAAAACCGTTGCCATAGACCGGCTGACGGACCGGATTTTGCGATAGACCTGCTGCATTGCTGTAGAGGAGCCAATGAAACTGCCGACCGGTTCAACCGAAGTTCCGTTTTTCACTGTCGGCATTGCGGTATCGGTCAGGGCTGTTTCCACAGCATGCAGGAAACGCTGTTCATTGAACGGCTTGACCAGAAATTCATAAGCACCGGCGCGCATGGCATCGACAGCCCGGTTGATCGAACCATTGGCCGTGATCACAATGAACTTTGTATCCGGTTTCAGCGCCAGACAGTCTTTCATCAGGTCCAGCCCGTCCCGGTCCGGCAGCATCAGATCCAGCAAGACAACTTGTGGCTTTTCACTGCGGAACAAATCCAGCCCGTCCTTGGCTGTGGTGGCTGCTATGACGTTGTGCCCGCCGCTTTCCAGAACGGATTTGTATATCATTTGCAGGGAAGGCGTGTCTTCGATCAGAAGTAATGATTTTGTCATTCTGTCACCTCTGCCCGTGCGTTTTGTTCCTGCTCGATAATCTGTAATAACTGGGTTATTCCGTGATCCGCCCGTCCACTTAATTCGGAAATGGCATCCTGATCAAGCTTGTGCGCGGCCGAGTTCAGCACCTGTGCCAGATTTTGCAGATGTTCGGCCCCGACAGCCCCGGCAAGCGAGATCAGCACATGGGTCTGGGCGCGCAATTTTGCCTGATCCATGTTTTGCAAGGCTTGCTTCATCTGTTGCTGCACATTGCCCAGATCACTGGCCAGCCGCGTAAGCAATTCCAGTGCGCCCGCGGGGCCGGCAATGGTCAATAGGCGATGTAAGCGGGAGGTATCCATCTCGACCGTGGATTTGTCATCGGTCTGGATGTGGGCTGGCTGCTCGTCCGGAAAAAGCAAGGTGGTGATCGACTGCCCGAAGGCTTCGATGCTCATGATCGGTTTGGCCAGTATCCGGTTGGCGCCCGCACGGTAGATTGCCTCGCGGTTTGATCGCAGAACAAAGGCGGTGATGGCCAGTATCGGCATGTCCTTGTGCGGGGTGTTGCCCGACCGCAGCGTGTTCATCACGTCAATACCGGACAGGCGCGGCATATCTATGTCGATCAGAGCCAGATCAAAGGTTTCCCGTTCCAGCCAGTTCAGCGCCTCGACCCCATCGCGGGCGATTTCATATTCCGCGCCCATTGCATCCAGCATCTGCGCAAGGATCAACTGATTGGTTTCATTGTCTTCGGCCAACAGAACCTTGATGTCCGTCAGATCGGGCAGGGCGGCCCCTGTATGCGTTGTTGTGTCGTCATGCCACGCCTCATAAGGCAGGCTTAATGTTATACAACTTCCGGCTTTCTTGCGGTTCTCAACGCGCAAGGCGCCACCCAGTTGATCTGCGATTTCCTTGGCGATGTGAAGGCCAAGACCGGTGCCTGGCTTTTTCGAGCTGTCCGGGCGGCCATTATACTGGAACAGTTTTTCCAGTGCCTGATCAGAGAACCCCGGCCCTTCATCCGTAACGATGAAGCATAACTCATCCGAGTTGCACATTTTGACCTTCAAGGCGACTTTGCCGTTATCGGTGTATTTGATCGCATTGCTCAGAAGGTTGGACAGGATGCGTTCCATGGCCATCCGGTCCAGCGCGACAAGGTTGGGCACGCTGGATTGAACCGTGATTTCAAACGAGATATTCTTTTCCTGTGCCCGACCGGCCCAACGCAGACGGATATTTTGAAGCAGGCGCAACAGTTGCAGGTTGCTGGAAATTGCCTCGGTCGCGCCTGTGTTTTCGGCGGTTCGTGAAAGGGCTTCTTCGGTCAGGCGCGCCAGAACCTCGCTTGCCGTGCGGACGCGTTCCAGTTGCAGGCGGGTTGTCGGGTCCAACGCCTCCAGATCAACCAGCCTTAACCCCCCTATCACATCGGAAATAGCCGAACGGATGTCATGCGACAGCAATGTAAGCTGTGCCTGATCCTCGTTCTCGGAAACCTGTGAAACCGGGGAGTTGGGCGCGGTCATTGTGGCGCTCTCCCTTCAGGGAACCATGTCTTGGCAGGGCAGTGGGTTGAAACAGAATACAATACCATTCCTTGTGTTTAGGACAGAAACACAAGGAATTAAAGCAACTGACTTAATGTCAGGTTATTATGGCCCGATCGTTGCCGGTATCAGCTTTGTCCAGGATAACCCAAGGTGCCCAATGCATCCCTGATTTCGTCCAGAATGGCGGGATCATCAATCGTGGCGGGCACTTTGAAATCCTGTCCGTCGGCGATTTTCACCATGGTTGCCCGCAGGATTTTGCCGGAACGGGTTTTGGGCAGACGGTCCACCACCACAGCCAGTTTGAAGGCCGCAACGGGGCCGATCTTTTCACGCACAAGTTTAACCACATCCTTGACGATGTCCTCGTGCCCCCGCTCGCACCCTGCATTCAGGCACAGGAACCCTAGCGGCAATTGCCCCTTCAGTTTGTCGGCAACCCCGATCACCGCACATTCGGCCACATCGGGGTGGCTGGCCAGAACCTCCTCCATCGCGCCGGTCGAAAGGCGGTGGCCGGCGACGTTGATCACGTCATCGGTGCGGGCCATGATATAGAGGTAGCCGTCCTCGTCCTTATATCCCGCATCGCCGGTTTCATAATAACCGGGGAAGGTTTCCAGATAGGCCGAGATGAACCGCTCTTCGGCGTTCCAGAGCGTTGGTAATGTGCCCGGCGGCAAGGGCAGTTTGATGGCAATCGCGCCCATTTCACCGGCGGGCATTTCCTTGCCTGCCTCGTCCAGAATTTGCACATCATATCCGGGCATCGCCACCGAGGGGCTGCCCAGTTTCACCGGCAAGGGTTCGATCCCCATCGGGTTGGCCGCAATGGCCCAGCCGGTTTCGGTTTGCCACCAGTGGTCGATCACCGGCTTGCCCAACTGGTCTTGCGCCCATGTGATCGTATCAGGATCGGCGCGCTCGCCAGCCAGAAACAGGGTTTCAAATTTCGACAGGTCGTATTTTTTCAACAACTCGCCATTGGGGTCTTCGCGCTTGATCGCGCGGAATGCGGTGGGGGCAGTGAACAGCGCCTTCACACCATATTCCGAAATAATCCGCCAGAAGGTGCCGGCATCGGGTGTGCCCACCGGCTTGCCCTCGAATACAATCGTGGTGGCGCCGTGGATCAACTGGCCATAGGCGATATAGCTGTGGCCAACGACCCAGCCGACATCGCTGGCCGCCCAGAACACATCACCCGCGTCGATGTTGTAGATCGCCTTCATGGTCCAATCCAGCGCCACCAGTTGACCGGCGGTGTGGCGGATCACGCCTTTGGGCTGGCCCGTGGTGCCGGAGGTATAGAGGATATAGCTGGGGTGATTGCCAGCAACCGGCACACATTCGGCAGGCTCGACCCCGTACTGGAAACCATGCCAGCTATAGTCGCGGCCCTCGATCAGTTTGGCGACCTCTTGTTCGCGCTGGAAGATGACGCAGAAATCGGGTTTGTGGGCGGCCAGTTCAATCGCTTCGTCCAGCAGGGGTTTATAGTGGATCACGCGGTTCGGCTCGATCCCGCAAGAGGCCGCGATAATGGCCTTGGGTTTGGCATCGTCAATCCGCACGGCCAGTTCATTGGCAGCAAATCCGCCGAACACCACCGAATGGATCGCGCCCAGACGGCCGCAGGCCAGCATCGCCTCGATCGCTTCGGGGACCATCGGCATATAGATTAGAACGCGGTCGCCTTTTTCCACCCCCTTGGCCCGTAGCGCACCGGCAAGGCTGGCCACGCGGGTATGCAATTCGG
>WGBJ01000239.1 GCA_015494385.1 Marinosulfonomonas sp. | reverse complement strand
GGGCACGCAAGGGGCTGAAACCCCTTCTGAACCGCACCGGCCTGCCTGCGCGGCTGGTGACCATCCTGTCCAAAACCGGCCCGCTTGTGATCGTGGCCGCCACCACATTCGCGGTTTGGGCCTTGCAACTGGACCAGCGCGGCGTGGCGATCGTCGGCAAACTGCCCCGTGGCATCCCGCCGCTGACCGTGCCGGTGTTTGACGCGGAACTCTGGGGGCAATTGCTGGTTTCGGCGATTCTGATCTCGATCATCGGTTTTGTTGAATCCGTTTCCGTGGGCCAAACGCTGGCCGCACGCCGCCGCCAACGCATCATACCGGATCAGGAACTGATCGGCCTTGGCGCAGCCAATGTCGCCTCGGCCATCTCCGGCGGTTATCCTGTGACCGGCGGCTTTTCGCGCTCGGTGGTGAATTTTGATTCCGGCGCCCGCACACCGGCGGCGGGCGGTATGACCGCCATCGGCATCCTGCTGGCCGCCCTGTTCCTGACGCCTGCCCTTTATTACCTGCCAAAGGCCGCGCTGTCTTCGATCATCATCGTGGCGGTTCTGTCCCTGCTGGACCTGTCGATGCTGCGCAAAACATGGGCCTATTCCAAACCTGATTTTCTGGCGGTCGCCGTCACCCTGCTGGCGACCCTCGGTTTTGGCGTCAAAATCGGCGTCACCGCAGGTGTTTTGCTGTCACTGGCGCTGTTCCTCTACAAAACCTCGCGCCCGCATGTGGCCGAAGTGGGCCGTGTGCCGGGCACCGAGCATTTCCGCAATATCCTGCGTCACGCGGTGGAAACCACGCCGCACATCCTGACCATCCGCATTGACGAAAGCCTGTATTTCGCCAACGCCCGCTACCTTGAGGACTACATCCTTGACCGCGTGACTGGCGACAAGGACCTGCGCCATGTGGTGTTGATGTGTTCGGCGGTGAACGAAATCGACACCAGCGCGCTGGAATCAATCGAGGCCATAAACCACCGCCTACACAGCCTTGGCCTGAAACTGCACCTGTCCGAAGTCAAAGGCCCCGTGATGGACCGCCTCAAACGCACCGACCTGCTGGAGGAACTGACGGGGCAGGTGTTCCTGTCACAGCATCAGGCGATTGATACGCTGTCCGGATAACCCCGCCCCCTGTTTCTTTTTCGCCTAAATATCCGCGCCGCAGGCATGGAATCTTTTATCCCCGCCCCGTAAACAGACCACATGACCCAAGCAACCGAAACCCGCGCCGCCGCCCGCCTGTCCGTCGCCCCGATGATGGACTGGACCAACCGCCATTGCCGCTATCTGCACCGGCTGATGTCGGCCCGCGCGCTGCTTTATACCGAAATGGTCACATCCCCCGCACTGGTGCGCGGCAAGGCGCGGCATCTGTTGCGGTTCGATCCGGCGGAACATCCCGTCGCCGTGCAACTGGGCGGGTCTGATCCGGCAGAACTGGCCGCCGCCACCCGCATTTGCTGTGACGAGGGCTATGACGAGGTCAACCTGAACGTCGGCTGCCCCTCGGACCGGGTGCAATCGGGCAGTTTTGGCGCGGTGCTGATGGAAAACCCCGCACTGGTGGCCGGGTGTTGCGCCGAAATGATCGCCGCCTCGGACGTTGAAATCACCGTGAAATGCCGCATTGGCGTGGACAAGCAGGAACCACGCGAAATCCTGCCCGCCTTCCTTGAAACGGTCCGCGCCGCCGGTGTCACACGCTTCACCATCCACGCCCGCAAGGCGTGGTTGCAGGGCCTCAGCCCCAAGGAAAACCGCGATGTGCCGCCGCTGGATTACGATCTGGTGCTGCAAATGAAACGCGAATTCCCCGATCTGCACCTTTCGGTCAATGGCGGTATCACCACGCTGGATCAGGCACGCGGGTTTCTGGATGCGGGGCTGGACGGGGTGATGATCGGCCGCGCGGCCTACCATACGCCGGACGCGGTTCTGCTGGGGGCGGATCAGGAGATTTTCGGCGGGGCAGGGCGCAAAACCACCTTTGAAGTGGTCGGGGAAATGCGCCCCTATATCGCCCGCCATTTGGCCGACGGGGGGCGTCTGAACCAGATCACCCGTCATATGCTGGGCCTGTTTGCGGGCCGCCCCGGCGCACGCGGCTGGCGGCGCACCCTGTCCGAGGGCGCGCACAAGGACGGTGCGGGGCTGGAAGTGCTGGACGCCGCCCTGCAACATGTGCAGGATCGCCCCGAAATAACCGAAAGCACCTGATATGCCCGAAATGGATACCCTGCTGCCAATGGTCGCCCTTTTGCTGGCGACCGGTGCCTTTGCTGGTGTGATGGCCGGATTGCTGGGGGTGGGCGGCGGTATCATCCTTGTGCCGGCCTATTTCTATATCTTTTCATCGCTGGGCTATGGCAGTGACCAGTTGATGCAAATCTGCCTTGCCACGTCCCTGGCCACGATCATTGTCACCTCGCTGCGCTCGGTTTCCAGCCACAACAAAAAGGGCGCGGTGGATTGGGACATCCTGCGCGGCTTTGCCCCCGGCATCGTGGTTGGCGCAGCACTTGGCGTGCTGATCGCCGCCTCGCTGCGCTCGGTGGTGTTGCAAGGCATCTTTGGCGTGCTGGGCATCACCATCGGCCTCTACCTTGCCTTTGGCCGCAACCACTGGCGGCTGGGTGACGCCATGCCAACCGGCATCCGGCGGGCTATCCTGTCGCCGATCCTCGGCTTCATGTCGGTGCTGATGGGGATCGGTGGCGGCTCGTTCGGGGTGCCGTTGATGAGCCTTTACAACACCCCCATTCACCGCGCTGTCGCAACCGCCGCCGGTCTGGGCGTGTTGATCGCTGTCCCCTCGGTGATCGGCTTTCTGATGCTGGACATCCCTGCCGAAGCCAAACCACCCTATACCATCGGCGCGGTCAACCTGCCGGCCTTTGTGCTGACCATATCCATGACCCTGATCACCGCCCCTTATGGCGTGAAACTGGCGCATATGATGGACCCCAAACCGCTCAAACGTGTCTTTGCTGCCTTCCTGATCCTTGTCGCCCTGAACATGCTGCGCAAAGCGGCGGGGCTTTAAGCTTCTTCTTTTCCCAAATACCTTCGCCGAAGGCTCTTTGCGCCCCGTCAGGGGCGCGTGCGGGGTGACGCGCGTCAGCGCGGCACAACCTATTCCCCCAACCCTTCCAGATAATCCGACAGCGTTGTGCCCACATCATCGCCAAACTGCGACGGCAACACAGTCACATCCCGCATCCTGTCCACCCGCAGCACCCGAAAATCCGCGCGCGTCTCGCACCATGAAATCACCGTCCAGACCCGCCCCCAGTATTCCAGTTGCAACGGGCGCACCACCCGTTCGGTCATCTCGCCTGCCTCGTTCCGATACCCCAGTTGCACCTTGTGGCGCATCCGGATTGCGGCCCGCAGGGTGGGCATATATTTGAACCCCTTGGCCGCATCCTCCAGCGGATTGGCGGCAAAACCCCACCCCAACGCTGGCGCATCCCGATCCTCGGGCAAAACAATATCCACCTTTGCAATCAATGATCTGGCGGCTTCGGCCAGTTCCTTGTCTGTGGATTTGGCAACCACATCCATGCCCAGATGAAACGCCTCCAGTTCGGTCATGGTCAGGTTCAGCGGTGGCAGGGTGATCGGCGCCGTCATGCTGTAACCCAGCCCGCGCTCCCCCTCGACCGGCACGCCTGACGCGATCAGCTTGTCCATATCGCGGTAGATCGTGCGCACAGAAACATCCAGCCGCGCGGCCATGTCCTGCGCACGATGCAGCCGCCCGTCACGCAGGATCTGGATCATTTCAAAAAGGCGGTCTTTGCGGCGCATGGGGGCAAACTCGGTGACAGGGCGTCGAAGGTCAAGCGCCCACAGCCGGTATCGTGTATGATTCGGTGAAATTACCTCCGCATAACTGACAAAAATCTGTCAGTTGACAATATGGCGGCACAAAACCGGTCAAAAAGCCGCGATTTGCGGCGAATTTGGCCTTTGATCTTCTGGTCCAAGGCAATAAACACAGGGGGTGAAATTCCTGTCCGGCCCCTGTCGGACATCCTGACATAGGAGAAGACTATGCTGAATAATATTGGCCTGCCGGGCCTTCTGTTGATCGCCGTTGTGGTGCTGGTTCTGTTCGGACGCGGCAAAATCTCGTCCCTGATGGGCGAAGTGGGCAAGGGCATTTCGTCCTTCAAAAAAGGCGTAAGCGAAGGCAAGCAAGAGCTGGAAGATTCCGCTGTTGCCGCCAAAGATGTCACCCCCGAAGACGAAAAAGAGAAAGCCAAAGACGAGGCGTAATCGCCCCTTTCCTGTTTCTGTTGAGAAGGCGGATCGCATATGTTTGACATCGGCTGGACCGAATTATTGGTAATCGGCATCGTCGCGTTGATCGTGGTGGGGCCAAAAGATTTGCCCGGAATGTTTCGTACCCTTGGCCGCTTCACCGGCAAGGCCAAAGGGATGGCGCGGGATTTCCAGTCAGCGATGAACGAGGCCGCGGATTCGGCAGGCGTCAAGGACGTGGCGGATGATTTGAAGAACGTAACTTCGAAAAAATCTCTGGGGTTGGACGCGCTGGACGAGGTGGCGACCAAGTTCGAAAACTGGGATCCGATGACGCCCGAGGCACAGGCCAAAGCCGCCGAGACCAAAGCGGCCGAAAAGGCGAAAAAGGCGGCCCTTGTCAAAGAGCGCACCGAAGCCGCCAAGAAAATGCACGCCGCGACGGCAAAGGCGAAAGAAGGCAAAACTGCTGCCAAACCCGCCGCCAAGCCAAAGGCCAAAGCGCCAGCCAAGCCAAAGAGCAAAGCCGCTGCAAAACCCAAAGCCAAGGCGCCGGCCAAGCCAAAAGCAGCCGCCAAGCCCAAACCAAAAGCCGCAAAACCCGCCGCAAAACCCAAAGCAAAATCAGGTGACAAAGCATGACCGACGAGGTTGAAGACTCCACAGCCCCGCTGATCGAGCATCTGGCCGAGCTGCGCAATCGCATCATCTATTCGGTGATTGCCTTTATCGTTGGCATGGTGATCTGTTTTTCCTTCGGCAGTGCGATCCTTGATTTCCTGCTGACCCCGATTGAAAAGACCATGCGCGAATTGGGCGACCCCAATCCGGTGATGCAGTTCACCGCACCGCAGGAATATTTCTTTACCCTGATCCGCATTTCGATGGTGTTCGGGCTGGGCCTGTCCTTTCCCGTGATTGCCTACCAGATGTGGCGCTTCGTGGCGCCGGGTCTGTATAAAAACGAAAAAAGCGCGTTCCTGCCGTTTATCATCGCATCCCCCGCGTTGTTCATTCTGGGGGCTGCGTTCTCGCATTACATCGTTATCCCGATGGCGATGACGTTCTTTCTGGGGTTTGCCGATGCGTCGTCGTTCTTTACGGCCTTCCAGCCACAGGATGGGGCGGAAATCAGCAAAGAGGGTGTGCAGATCGTATTTCAGGGGAAAGTCAACGAAACCCTTGATATCACGCTGAAAATGATGGTGGCCTTCGGGCTGTGTTTCCAGTTGCCGGTGCTGTTGACCCTGATGGGCAAGGCCGGACTGGTCAGCGCCAAGGGCCTGCGTGGCGTGCGCAAATACGCGATTGTCGGCATTCTGGTGCTGGCCGCGATCGTCACCCCGCCGGATGTCATTACCCAACTGGTTCTGTTCGTTGTGGTGTTTGGCCTTTACGAGGTTTCGATCCATCTGGTTGCCTATGTTGAACGCAAACGCGAAGCCAGACTGCGGGCCGAAGGGCTGTGGTTTGATGACGACGAAGATGAAGACGACGACGAGGAAACCGAAGAAAAAGACCCGCTGATGGACGAGTTCGACGAGGACGAAGCCGAAGAAGAGGGCTATTTCAAAGAAGACGGAAAATGAGCAGCAAGGCGCTGAAACGGATTGCGGCGGCATTGGAGCGGATTAGCCCCAGGCCCGCCAAAGCCCCCGATTTCAGCGCCGCTGATGCCTTCGTCTGGCAGGTTGACCCCGACCATCTGGAACCCGTCGCCAAGGTGAACCGTGTCGCACTGGACCTGCTGGTCGGTGTGGATCGCGCCCGCGACACGCTGCTGGAAAACACCCTGCAATTTGCGCGCGGCCTGCCCGCCAACAACGCCCTGTTGTGGGGCGCGCGCGGGATGGGGAAATCGTCACTGGTCAAGGCCATTCACGCGGCGGTGCTGGAACAGGGGCTGGCGCTAAAGATCGTCGAGGTCCAGCGCGAGGATCTTCCCAGCATCGGCCGCCTGCTGGCGCTGCTGCGGGGGGCGGATAAACGGTTCTTGCTGTTTTGCGATGATCTGTCGTTTTCCCATGACGACGAACATTACAAATCGCTAAAGGCGGTGCTGGATGGCGGGGTGATCGGGCGGCCGGAAAATGTGGTGTTCTATGCCACCTCGAACCGGCGCCACCTGATGCCGCGCGATATGATCGAAAACGAACGCGGCTCGGCCATCAACCCGTCCGAGGCGGTCGAGGAAAAGGTTTCCCTGTCGGACCGCTTTGGTCTGTGGCTGGGGTTCCATGCCTGCTCGCAAGACGAATATCTGGATATGATCCAAGGGTATTGCGCGGCCTATGGGGTGGACATTGACGCCGAAACCCTGCGGGCCGAGGCAATCGAATGGGCCGCCACACGCGGCAGCCGGTCGGGCCGTGTGGCGTGGCAGTATTTCACCGATCTGGCCGGACGAAGGGGCGTTCCGCTTTCCCGTTAGCGCGCATCGCTCCCTTGCGGGCGCTCTTTGCTGATTGGCGATGAGCGCCTGAAAGGAGCGAAGAGCCCTACCTATTCCAGATAGGGCATAGGATCGACGCTGTCGAAATTCTTTCTGGCATCAAGTAATTTGAAGCGGAAAATAGCAGGGGTGGCTGAACGAACCTTTGCGACTTTCTGCCCTCGGCTAACGCTGTCGCCTTTCTGCACCACAATATCACTGATATAATAGTAAATTGAATGTAGGCCATCATCATGTTTGATCGCGAGAATTGGCACTCCTTTGCTATTACGGGTTATCGCGGCCACGGTGCCGTCATCGGCGGCAACAACAGGTGCCCCGGCCTTGGCGGCAATATCGATACCACCGCTTTTTGATGAATAGGCGCGAATAATGTTGCCTTCGACCGGATATAACATCCGTGCATTGCTGGCGGCTGCGGGTTTACCTCCCCCCAGATTGGGCGAAGCAGGCGTTTCTGGCTTGGCCGCTGTCGGTGTTTCGGCGGGCAGGGGTTTGGTCGAACTTGGCGGCACCGGAACAGGTGTGCCTGTGCCCGGCGGGGTGACGTCACCATAGGTGGGTGGGGTACTCTTGACGACCGGGATCAACAAATATTGCCCTTCGCGCACCGTCAGATTGTTGCCAAGCCCGTTCCATTCTGCCAGCGAGCGCACCGAAACGTTATAAAGTCGCGAGATCGAATAGGCGGTTTCGCCGCGCTCGACCTTGTGGCGGATCGGCTCGATTCCTGATGGGGTATTTGTATTTGCAGTGGCCGGTTTGCTGTCGGCCCGTTCAATCGCGCCACCGGCAAGGGTGGTGATGTCAACGGGTTCGGGTTGCAGCGGGCCGGTGGTGACAGCACCTGTTTCCGGCGATGGTTCGCTGACGCGGCGGGGCAGGGCGATGATTTCATCGGGGCGCAGGGGGGTGTCCGGCGACATACCATTGTAGCGGGCCAGTTCGTCCGGATCCAGACCAATACGGTTGGCAACACTGGTCAGGGTGTCGCCACGTCGCGCCACGGCAACCTGATAATTGGGATAGGAAATCACACCGCGATCATCCGCTGGCGGGCGGGGCGCGGTGGCTTGCCTTGCGGCGTTGGAGGTATTGGGCGCATTGCCGAAATTGTTGCGCAGATCAAAGTCTAAATTGCTACAGCCCGACAGGGTGCTGAACATCGTCAGGGCCACACCTGAAAACAGGGC
>WGBJ01000238.1 GCA_015494385.1 Marinosulfonomonas sp. | reverse complement strand
TTTTGGCATCCAAAAATTGGGCCTATAGTTTCTGAAACAAGTACGGGCAAAAAAACACATGGGCAAAGCGAGCAAAACCCCTCGGGAATTCAATATCGTCATTGTCGGCCAGAACGGGCGCCTGCAATACGAGGCCGTGATATTCGCCGCCTCGCTGCGCCATTCCGACCCCGATTTCAAAGGCCGCCTGTTTGTCGCCGAGCCGCAGCCGGGGGACAAATGGTCCAAAGACCCGCGCATGTCCGATGATGTGCGCGCGTTGCTCGAACATCTGGGGGCGGAAATTCTGCCGTTCGAAAGCAGGCATTTCGGGCAGGACTACCCCTATGGCAACAAGATCGAGGCGCTGGCCGCCCTGCCCAAGGGCGAGCCATTCGTGTTTTTTGACACCGACACCCTGATCACCGGCCCGCTGTCCAAGGTGGCCTTCGACTTTGACCGCCCCGCCGCCTCGATGCGGCGCGAAGGCACGTGGCCTGTGCTGGAACTCTACGGGCCGGGTTATAGCGAAACATGGAAATCGCTTTATGACCGCTTCGGGCTGGATTTCGACAGCTCGCTGGATACCGGCCAGCCGGATGAATACTGGGAACGCTATCTCTATTTCAACGCTGGCTGGTTCTATTACCGCTGCCCGCATGAATTCGGCACCCGTTTCACCGAATACGCGCTGGAAATCCGTGACAATGCGCCAGACCCGCTGGTCTGTCAGGAGTTGGACCCCTGGCTGGATCAGGTGGCATTGCCGCTGGTGATCCATTCCCTTGGTGGCGGACGGCCAGGGCCGGAACTGGACGGGCTGGATGGCGAGATTACCTGCCATTACCGTGTCTTGCCGCTGCTCTACGCCCGCGAAAGCGACCATGTGGTGGATGTGCTGGAAACCGTCACCGCCCCCAACAAGATCAAAAAAGTCATCAAGCAATATGACCCGATCAAACGGATGATATTCCAGCGGCGCGGGCACAAGGTGCGGGCGATGTTTGACCGTGAAAACCTGCCCAACATGGAAAAGAAAATCCGCAACCAGATCAAACGCGCAGGATTCTGGATGCGCTAGAATAGCCAACAGGGTTTATTTGGCATTTTATGATCAAAATCAAATCATTACGCCCGCCAATAGCATATACTCTAGATAGGGAACGCCGACTCGTATTTGATTGATCGGGATGATCCTTTCTTTGTTTTCCGAATTGATCGACGGGCGGCGGCCCTACCCCAATAACGGGGGGTCAAGAAGGAGAACTTATTATGACTAAATCCAGCAAAGTAATTGGTCTTGTGGCAGTGGTACTTTCCGTATTTCTTATTTCAGCCTGCGAAAATGGATATGGGGATTCCCCTTCAACCAGTAAAAAGCAGACAACTTCGGATGACAGTACTCACGGGGATGGCGGTGGCGGCGGCCATCACGGTTAGATCCAGGCGTCCATGCCTCTCTGAATTTGGCTAGACCAAGATCGGGGAGGCATCCAATATTACAGATCTGTTCAACCCAAATAACCAGTGGGAAAACATTGCAGAAACTCCGCATCCAATTCAAACTCGCAGGGTCTTGGGCGCGGCTGAATGACAACCATTTTTGCCTATTTTAACAAAAATCAAATCCTTACATCCATCAATAGCATATACTCTGGGCAGGGAACGCCGACTCGCATTTGATCGATCGGAAGGCCCTTTTCTTTGTTTTCCAAAATTGATCGGCGGGCGACGGCCCTGCCCCGATAACGGGGGGTCAAGAAGGAGGGCTTATGATGACCATATCCAGAAAAGTAATTGGTATAGCGATTGTCACCTTTTCAGTGTTTTTTGTAGCTGCGTGTGATCCGCATGTATTGGCGAGTCCGCTTTATCGCTTTCCCCTACCCGACGACGAAATCCACGGTGAGGGCGGCGGCGGTCACCACTGATACGACCAAGAATAGCCCCTCTGACATTGACCATGACAATATCAGGGGGGCAACACCTGCGTATAGGGCGCAAAATCGCCGCACGGCCAGATAGGGAAATATAATCCGCAACCTGATCTGGTCGGCAGAATTTTCGATGCGCTAAGACAGGTCAGCTGAACAACCGCTCTTTCCTGCGGTGTTTTCAATGAATTTCGTCCCCATTTTCCCATGTCAGGTTGTCGCATTAAATCCCTTGCCCTAGGATAGCGGAAAATTCAGCGAGGACAGCGATATGACCGACACCCCGACATACGGCTTTGACACCCTGCAAATTCACGCCGGCGCGCGGCCCGATCCGGCCACTGGCGCGCGGCAAACGCCGATTTACCAGACCACCGCCTATGTGTTTCGCGATGCCGATCACGCTGCGGCTTTGTTCAACCTGCAAGAGGTCGGATATATCTATTCGCGCCTGACCAACCCCACCGTTGCGGTGTTGCAGGAACGCATTGCCACGCTGGAAGGCGGGGCCGGTGCGGTTTGCTGCTCCTCGGGGCACGCGGCGCAGATCATGGCGCTGTTTCCGTTGATGGGGCCGGGCCTGAATGTGGTGGCCTCGACCCGCGCCTATGGCGGCACGATCACCCAGTTCAGCCAGACCATCAAACGGTTCGGCTGGTCCGCCAAATTTGTCGATTTCGATGACGAATCCGCCGTGGCCGCCGCAATAGACGAAAACACCCGCGCGATTTTCTGCGAAAGCATTGCCAATCCGGGCGGCTATGTCACCGATCTGGATGCCATCGCCAAAATCGCCGATGCCGCACAACTGCCGCTAATTGTCGATAATACCACCGCCACGCCCTACCTGTGCCAGCCGTTCCAGCATGGCGCGGCACTGGTGGTGCATTCCACCACCAAATACCTGACCGGCAACGGCACTGTGACCGGCGGCGCTGTGGTGGACAGCGGCACGTTTGACTGGTCGGCAACCGATAAATTCCCGTCGCTCAGCCAACCCGAACCGGCCTATCACGGGCTGAA
>WGBJ01000237.1 GCA_015494385.1 Marinosulfonomonas sp. | reverse complement strand
GATTCGAACTTGCGACCTACGGTACCCAAAACCGTCGCGCTACCAGGCTGCGCTACGCCCCGAACAAGGCTTCTCTACAGAGTGTGAAAGGGATTGGAAACCCCTAGAATGCGCTTCTTTTTCAGGAAGCGCGATTAATTTGCATGCGGGGGTTATTCTGCCGGACAAGGCCACGCGGCGATCGACGAATCAAACGCCGGATGGCGCAGCTCGCTGCCCACAGTGATTCCCAATCCGCGTGCCATGCCGCCGTTGATTTCCAGAATCATCAGCACATTGTCACCGCCATCAATCGGGGTTTCATCCAGTGGTTTGGCATTTTCGGCGATTCTGGTCACACGTCCGGTTTTGTCCAGAAAAAGCATATCCAGCGGGATCAGTGTGTTCTTCATCCAGAACCGCGCATTATGCGGACGTTCATAAGCAAACAGCATTCCGGCACTGGCCGACATCTTTTCGCGAAACATCAGCCCCTTTTGCTGTTCTTGTGCATCATCTGCCACTTCAACACTGAAATGCGCCTGCCCCCAGTCCCCGCGAAGATCAACCGCATCGGGGGAACAGGTTTCACTTGCTTGCGCCGCACTGGCGCAAAGGGTCAGGATTGCAATCAAGACCCGGCGTTTTATCATGATTGTGTCCGAAACGATGAATCCCAGGACAAGACCTGTGTGGCCATGCGCCCCCGCTCTCCGTCAGCCACGCGAATGCTGATCGCTTCGCCCGGCTGCAAATCTGCCAGACCAGAACGGTGCAGGATTTCAACATGGATAAAAACATCCTCGGGGCTGCCAAATACATTGGCAAACCCGAACCCTTTGGCCTTGTCGAACCACTTGACCCGCGCGGGCTCCAATTCCCCGGATTCGTCGATCACATCCTGACCGACAAAGGAATCCGCGTCATCATGGGCAATGCCTGCGGGGGGCGTAATGCTCAGGATTTCGACGGTTTGCATACCCCGATCGGTTTCCTGAACCAGAATTTCGATCCTCGCCTGATCGGCAACCGAACTTTGACCGAAATTCCGCAACACATTTGCATGCAGCAGAATATCGGGTCCGCCATCATCAGCGACCACAAAGCCAAAACCCTTGCCTGGGTCAAACCATTTAACATGGCCTGTCACGGGTTGGTGCATTTTGTTATCTTCTTCACTCATCTCATCGTGCTCAACTTTATGCCCTGCGCTGCTTCACTCACCTAGCTTTACCGAAAGGTCAACTGTGTTCTTGCAAAACTCCACTATTTTGCAAGTGGAAAATATCAACCTATAAGAGAGTAATCATTAAACAGTACAGCACAAATTTACGGATTTAAACGCTGGATACTCCAGCTATCTTGTATTGTATCACGCGACCAACGGAAGCGGTCATGTAATCTGAACGCCCCGTCTGCCCAAAATTCTATTTCTGTCGGGACAATCCTGTATCCGCCCCAATAGGGGGGGCGCTTTGGATTTGTTCCGTGTTTTGCGGTGGCTTTGGCAACCTCAGCCATCAAAGCCGCCCGTGTTGTTAATGGTCGTGATTGATGCGAGGCCCATGCCCCAAGGCGGCTTTGTAATGACCGACTGCTATAGTAGGCATCCGACTGGGCCTCTTCAACCTTTTCCACCAAACCACGCACCCTTATTTGCCGACGCAGGGATTTCCAGTGCATGACAAACGCCGCTTTGCCGTTCGCCGCCAGTTCCTGCCCTTTTGCGCTTTCGTAATTTGTATAAAAAACAAAGCCTTCCGGCTCGATTTCTTTTAACAAAACCATGCGCACATTGGGCATGCCATCCGGATCCACGGTTGCCAGCGCAATCGCATTCGGATCATTGGGTTCCACCGCTTCAGCCTCGCCCAGCCAAAGGCGGGCAATTCTGAAAGGGTCATCCCCTGAAAAGATACCAGATCGGTTCGTCATATCGATTCCTTAACATCTCCTGCGAAGTAAGGCGCAAAACAGGTCAAAGCAACCTGTCCTTTGCGTTAACTTTGGCCAAAACCACCACCCTTGATGCCATGCGCGCAATCGCCTAAAGATTGGGTTCTTATTCAAAGGTGGCTGAAGGGCGCAAAATGTCAACAGGATTACTTAAGGGAAAGCGCGGGCTGATCATGGGCCTTGCCAATGATAAATCCATTGCATGGGGAATTGCCAAGGCCTGTGCCGATGCAGGTGCAGAGCTGGCGTTCTCTTATATGGGGGATGCGTTCAAGAAACGGGTTGCCCCATTGGCCGCGTCATTGGGCACAGAAATGTTGTTTGATTGCGATGCGTCAAATGCAGAATCGCTGGATGCGATGTTTGCTGCACTGGAAAAGGAATGGGGCACGCTGGACTTTGTTGTGCATGCCATTGGTTTCTCCGACAAATCCGAATTGCGCGGCCGTTATGTTGATACCTCGCCGGAAAACTTCCGCATGACGATGGATGTGTCCGTTTACACCTTTACCGCCGTCACCCAGCGCGCAATCAAGATGATGCCCGATGGCGGCTCTATCCTGACGCTGACCTATTATGGCGCCGAACAGGTGATGCCGCATTACAATGTGATGGGCGTCGCCAAGGCCGCATTGGAAGCCTCGGTTAAATATCTGGCCGAAGATCTGGGCAAGGACAACATTCGCGTCAACGCCATCTCGGCGGGGCCGATCAAAACGCTGGCTGCCTCGGGCATTGGCGATTTTCGCTATATCCTGAAATGGAACGAACTGAACTCGCCTCTGCGACGCAACGTAACACAGGACGAGGTCGGGAAATCGGCACTTTACCTGCTCAGCGACCTTGCTTCGGGTGTGACGGGTGAAAACCTGCATGTGGATGCCGGTTATCACGTTGTCGGCATGAAGGCGGTTGATGCCCCCGACATTGACGTGGTCACGGGGCGCAAATGACCACAAGCGCCTTCATCGCCGTTGTCCTGCTGCATCTGATGGCCGCCATCAGTCCGGGACCTGCGGTGTTGATGGCCGCGCGCACCGGTGTGACCCAGGGGTTTGCCGCCGGTGCCGCATTGGCCGTGGGCATTGGTGTTGGTGGCGTGATCTGGGCCATGGCCGCCCTGTTCGGGCTGGCAATGCTGTTTGAATATGCGCCGATGCTGCTGACCGGATTCAAACTGCTGGGCGGCGCGTTCCTGATCTATATGGCCTACAAGCTGTGGAAATCGGCGGATCAACCGCTGGAGCAAGCCGGCGTAAACACCCCACCCCGCAACCTGCGCTCGGCGTTTTTGCTGGGACTGGTGACGCAGGTTTCCAACCCCAAACCTGCCATCCTGTTTGCCGCCATTTTTGTCGGCACCGTTCCCGCAACCGCAGGCTGGGGCACTTATGTAGCCCTGCTGGCGGCGGTCTTCTTTAACGAAACCATGTGGAACACCCTAGTTTCGCGCATCTTTTCACTGGAAAAGACCCGCGCGGGTTACCTGAACCTGAAAGGCTGGATTGATCGGGCGTTTGGCGGGCTGCTGGCCCTGCTGGGCGTCAAAATCGCCGCCGCCTGAATAATAAAGGACTGCCATCATGAGCGACCGCCTCCCCCATGAAAAAGGATTTCACATCAGTTGGGACCAGATCCACCGCGACAGCCGCGCCTTGGCCTGGCGGCTGGATGGCAAAGGGCCGGATGACGGCGCGTGGAAAGCGATTGTTGCGATTACGCGTGGCGGCATGGCGCCGGCGATGATCATCGCGCGGGAACTGGATGTGCGCACGGTCGATACCATCAGCATCAAATCCTATGACCACCAGCAGCAATCCGAAGCCAAGGTTCTGAAATCCCCTGACACGAGCATGATGGGCGATGGGGAAGGCATCCTGATCATTGACGATCTGGTCGACACCGGCAAAACGCTGGAAGTGGTAAAAACCCTGTACCCCAAGGCGCATATCGCCACGGTTTACGCCAAACCGATGGGCCGCCCGATGGTGGACAGTTTCATCACCGAGGTATCACAGGATACATGGATTTTCTTTCCGTGGGATATGGCGCTGCAATATGTCGAACCCTACCGCGGCAAGGATTAGGCCGCTGTTATGACCCACCCCGTCAACCCAGCCATGCGCGCCACCTTCCCGCCTCCGGTGATGGAAGCGCGGCGCTGGCTGGAGGGGGTGGAATTCACCCGTAACAAACCGCTGATCAACGTATCCCAAGCCGCGCCGGTCGAGGCCCCACCGGACCCGCTGCTTGAGGCACTGGCACAAACTGTCGTCAACACCCCCGAGGCCCATCTGTATGGCCCCGTTCTGGGCCTGCCCGCGCTGCGGTCCGAAGTGGCCTCGCAATGGTCCACGTCCTATGGCGGGCAGATCGCCGAAACACAGGTCGCCATCACCGCCGGATGTAACCAAGCCTTTGCCGCCAGCATTGCCACACTGGCCGGCGCAGGGGATGAGGTTATCATTCCAACCCCCTGGTATTTCAATCATAAAATGTGGCTTGATATGCAAGGGATCAACACCATTCCCCTGCCCACAGGCACCGGCATGTTGCCCGATCCCGAATTTGCCGCCAGCTTGATCACCGACCACACCCGCGCGATTGTGCTGGTCACACCAAACAACCCCACAGGTGCCGAATACCCTGCCGGTTTGCTGCGGGCCTTTTATGATCTGGCCAAACGCCACGGCATCGCCCTGATTGTCGATGAAACCTATCGCGATTTTGACAGCCGCGAGGGTGCACCGCATGACCTGTTCCATGATCCCGACTGGGCCGAGACGCTGATCCAGCTCTATTCCTTTTCCAAGGCCTATCGTCTGACCGGCCACCGCGTAGGCGCGATTGTTGCCAGCCAAAGCCGCCTGTCCGAGGTCGAGAAATTCCTGGATACTGTCGCGATCTGCCCCAACCAACTGGGCCAGCACGCCGCCCTTTGGGGGATGCAGAACCTGTCGCAATGGTTGGCCGGCGAGCGCGCCGAGATCCTGTCGCGGCGCGGGGCCATTCTGGCCGGTTTCGGTGTGCTGGAAAAACAGGGCTGGACCCTGCTGGGCTGTGGCGCCTATTTCGCCTATGTCGAACACCCTTTTCCGATCCCGTCGGACAGGCTGGCGCAAAATCTGGTGCGCGATGCGGCTGTGTTGCTGCTGCCCGGCACCATGTTTATGCCCGAGAGCGACACCAGCGGGCAGCACCAGTTGCGCATCGCCTTTGCCAATATCGATTCCAGCGGTGTTTCAGCCCTTTATGACCGGTTGCGGCGCGTCACAGCCTGAGCTGTAAAACGAACGCCATAAACCAAATATTAATATATCAAACAGGCACGGGCCGAGAGGGTTTCACGAGCCTTTTCATAACCTTATGCGGGCAAAATTATCCCCCGAACAGTTCCACTAAACCGGTTTAGTAGAAACGTTCACCAATATGCCCCCGTCAACCTTTCCCCTTGATCACAGATTTGCGCGCGCCACTCTTGCCCCCCGCCCCACAACCGCCTAAACATCGCTAAACACTATTCAGCGAGGGCCCCATGGCAAGCAGCGTTAAGAAAAAATCAGCCAATATTGTTGTCTGGATCATCCTGCTTTTACTTGTCCTTGGTCTGGGCGGGTTCGGCGTGACCAATTTTGGCGGCCGCCAAGCTGCTGTCGCCACTGTCGGTGACACCGAGGTGGACATCAACGAATACTACAACAGCCTGCAACAGGAATTGCGCAGCTATCAGGCGCAAACCGGCAAGCCCATGCCGCTATCACAAGCCATCGCGCTTGGCATTGACCGCAATGTGCTTGCCCGCCTGACAACAGCCGCCACGCTGGACAATGAAAACAAACGCATCGGCCTGTCGGTTGGCGACGAACGTGTGCGCACCGAAATTCTGGCCACCCCCGCCTTTCAGGGGCTGGACGGAAAATTCAGCCGCGAAAACTATCGTGCCGCCCTGCGCCGCGCCGGAATGAGCGAAGCCGAATACGAGGATAAAATCCGCGCCGAAACCGCCCGCACCCTGCTGCAGGGCGCCATTATGAACGGCACCGCTGCCCCTGCGGCCATGACCGACGCCTTTGTCGAATACACCCGCCAGCGGCGCAATTTCAGCTGGATCAAACTGGACGCCACCGCCCTGCCCGAACAGGTGCCCGAACCCACGGATGAACAGCTAAAAGCCTATTACGACGCCAACGCCGCAGCCTTTACCGTGCCGGAAAAGAAACGTCTGGCCTATATATGGGTCACCCCCGATATGATCGTCAACAAGATCGAAGTCAGCGCCGAAGACCTGCAAAAGGAATACGACAGCCGCGCCGATGAATACCAGAAACCCGAGCGCCGTCTGGTCGAGCGCCTGATCTTCCCCGATGAAGAAGCCGCCAAAGCCGCCAAGGCCCGTCTGGATGCGGGTGAAGCCACATTCGAAGATCTGGTCAAGGAACGCGGTCTGGCCCTGCTGGACATCGATCTGGGCGACACCACAATTGATGCCTTGGGCGATGCTGGCGAAGCCGTGTTTGCCATGGACGCCCCCGGCGTCATTGGCCCGCTTAACACAAACCTTGGCCCTGCCCTGTTTCGCATGAACGGCATCCTGCCCGCCCAGACAACCACGCTGGAAGATGTGCGTGAACAGCTGCAAAACGAACTGGCCATAGACCGCGCCCGCCGCCAGATCGGCGCCAGCATCACCGAGATTGACGATCTGCTCGCCGGTGGCGCCAGCCTGCAAGAGGTCGCTGACGAAACCGATCTGCAACTGGGCCAAATCGACTGGGCCGAAGGCGAAACCGACGGCATCGCCGGTTACAACGCCTTTCGCGAGGCCGCAGCGGCTGTTCAAAGCGGAGATTATGCCGAAGCCAGGGAGTTGGACGATGGCGGCATCTTTGCGCTGGAATTCGTCGAGACCATCCCCCCCGCTCTGAAACCGATGGATACCGTCATTTCCGACGTGATCGCCGGTTGGGAGAACGAGGAAACCGAAAAACGTCTGACCGAACTGGCCGACGGCCTGCTGGCCCGCCTGAACGAAGGCCAGACACTTGAGTCCCTGGGCTACCCTGTCACCACCGAGGAAGAAATCCTGCGCAATGCCAATATCGAAGGCATGCCTTTTGGCATGGTCCAGACCGTGTTCGAGATGGACAAGGGACAGGCCAAAACCATCGACGGCAACGGCGTGGTATATCTGGTGCGGCTGGACGACATCCTGCCGCCCGATGAAAACGACCCCGATCTGGCCGCCACCCGCAGCGGTCTGGACTCTGCCATCGCGCAGGCCCTGTCGGACGATATTTTCACCGCCTATGTGACCTCGCTACAAAGTCAGGCGGGCGTATCCGTGAACACCGCGGCGATAAACGCCGTTCACGCCCAATTCCCGCAATAGCATCCAAAGGCTGATCCCGTGGCTCTAACACCGACTATCAAAGCCTTCGAGGCCGGTTTCAACAGCGGCAAAAACCAGCTGGTCTATACCCGTCTGGCCGCCGATCTGGACACGCCGGTATCCCTGATGCTGAAACTGTCCGAGGCCCGCACCGACAGTTTCATGCTGGAATCCGTCACCGGCGGCGAAGTGCGCGGACGCTATTCGATCATCGGTGCCAAACCTGATCTGATCTGGCAGTGCCACGGCGAAACCAGCCGCATCAACCGCATGGCCCGCATTGACCGCGATGCGTTTGAAGAACAATCCGGCAAGCCGCTGGACAACCTGCGCGCCCTGCTGGCCGAAAGCCGTATCGAGATGCCTGACGACCTGCCGCCCGCCTCGGCCGGTCTGTTCGGCTACCTTGGCTATGAT
>WGBJ01000236.1 GCA_015494385.1 Marinosulfonomonas sp. | reverse complement strand
TCGATAAACAGGATGATCGGTGTGGGCGAGGCCTGAACCTCGTCAATCACCGAGCGCAAGCGTTGCTCGAATTCGCCTTTCATCGAAGCACCGGCCTGCATCTGCCCTATGTCCAAACGTAACAGAAGTTGGCCTTTCAGGGCAGGGGGAACATTGCCCGAGGCCAGACATTGGGCAAAGCCTTCGACAATTGCGGTTTTACCAACGCCTGCTTCGCCTGTCAGGATCGGGTTGTTCTGGCGGCGGCGCAACAGCACGTCGATGATCTGGCGAATTTCCTCGTCACGGCCAACGACAGGGTCCATCTTGCCCGCCTTGGCTTCGGCGGTCATATCAATGGAGAACCGGCCAAGCGCGGTTGTGGCGGCTTCGCCTTCGGTATGTCCAGCGGTCGAGGACGCCCCCGACGACAGGCCCGAACCATCCATCGGGCGCATTTCCTCTTCCTCGGAGTCGGCCCAAAGGGTGTGCGCCTCTTTGCCCAGATGCTCGACCGAGATTCCACGAAACAAAGACGAACACAGCAATAATTCGCGTTTCAGGTTGCCGTCGTTCAGCATTGCCACCAGCATATGGCCGGTTCTGATCTGGACCTCGCCGAAAAACAGGGTGGCATAGGTCCACGCGTGGTTCATTGTATCCGACAGCCCTTCGGAAATGCCGGGGGTTTCGGTGATGTTTTTCTCAAGCGCATCCATGGCTTGGCCAAGGTCTTTCAGGATACGCCCACGATCAATTCCCAGTTCTTTCAGGGTGACTGTGATGTCGGAATCCTTGTTCGAAATTGCGTAAAACAGCCAATGGCAAATCTCGACATTGCGGTTCTTTTCGCCGCGGGCATGGCGCATGGACTGGATGAACGCGTCATAACCGGCGCGGTTCATTTTGCCTGCAAATTTTTCGATGCTAATTTCGGTCATAAATCGAATTCCTGTTTGTACTTGTTAGGCTGCCGCCTTGCTCGCTGTTATATCAAGAGCAAAAGTTGCGGCGCTTACCATTTCATCATCGTTATCATCTGTTTCCGGGGTCAGGGCGGCCATCCACCCCAGTTCGGTCGTTTCGCCCAGTTTGGCGGGTGGCACATTGTTGCGGGGCAGGGACAGTTCAATGTCCACATCTATAGTTTTCCCAAGATACCAGAATACCAGATCGCACAGCTGCACATAGGCGTCGCCACCGGGCAGATAGCTGCGGTATTCTGCAATCGAGGATGTGTTGATCCGCAGGCGTATCTTTTCGCTGACCGATTGCAAGCGCGCGCCCATATAGGTGTTCTGACCCATCAGGCTACCTTGTTGGCCCAGATGGCATTGGTCGTTTTCCTCGAACTCCAGCCAGATCGGTACGTGTTCCTCGATGCCGACATCGGCCTTCAGGTGTTGTTCGATCATTTGCTTCAGGCGCACGGGGCTTTTGACCCGCGCGGTCATCAGGGAAACCAGCGGCATGCGGGTGACATCATCGATATTGTCCCGCTTGCGATAAGCGGGGGATCCGACCCCGCCAAGGGCACTGACATAGGTCTGGAACCGGTCCTTTTCGGGCATGTCGAACTGGCTGATGGCGTGACTGTCGGACCAGACACGGAAATAGAGCTGGAAAAACCGTGTGGCAAACAGATCGGTGAATTTCACGAATGAATCGTCACCGGAATTGACCCAGCGGCCAACCTCTTCGGTGGTGTTCAGCGGCAAGGCCCCTTGCGGCCCGAAAAAACCAAAAACGTTCGAGCGCAGGTTGGTTTTGCCATTTGGTTTGAAACTGACCTCGGAGAAATCGGATTCCGGAAACGCCAGGGAAGGATCCTGTCCCAACGCCGCGATTTCGTCCTTTAGACGTTCGTTTTTCCCAATACGGGGCTTGTCACCGGATTCCCGCTCCAGCTTGCGCAGCAAGGATAAAAACCCGTAGCGGGCCGCATTGATCGTTGTCTCGTCATGCGTTTGGGTCATATCAGCGCCCCGTTGCCTGTGCGTGGTGGCCAGGTCTTGATGACCCCGCGCTGGCTGGACACGATAACCGTTTGGGTAAAGCTGTTGATCGCGGCGTATTCGGCAAAGAACCGGTCCAGCACAGCCCCAAGCAGGATAATACCGCTTCCCTCATAGGCCTCTTCGTCAAAGGTAATTCTGATTTCAATGCCCCGCGCCGGAAGGAAGCTGTCGCCGCGCTGAATTGAACGCACGACGGGACGTGTTTCCAGATTGGTGATGCCCTGAATTTGCGCTTCGTTGACGTTGTCCGAAATGGTTGCAAATAGTCTGAGGATTTCGCGCAAACTGGCGGCTCCGTCACGGCCGTTGCGGTTATCCAGCCCAAAATGGCTGAGGGACAGATATGAAATCAGCCGCCAATATGCCTCGCCCCGGGTGCCTTTTTGTGGTGCGTTTTGCTCAACCTCGGTCATCGATTCGCGTGGCGGGGTCGGACCGGCGACGCAGGCCAGACTGACGGTCGATTCTTCGGACATGTGGAAATCGTCCTTTGATCCGGCGATGGGCAGATATTCGGGCAGGTGTCGGTTAGAGCAAAGTGTTTTGATCTGTAGCCGCTGCGCGCTTTTTCCCGTTTCAGGTTGCGTGGGTTCATAGAGCGAAATAAACGTTTCGGTGCCCAGGTATTTATGCCGCATGCCAAAGCGTCTTTCCTGTTCGGTCAAGCGACGCGGTTTTCGTCTGCTGGAATAATATAGCGCCTGATTTGGCGGTGTCTTTCCCTCAGGCAATGTATGCAGCGGCAGCACTTGCACCTTGGTTTGGGTTTCGGGGTAGTGGGCGAATACCTCGGTGATGTTATGGATTTCGTAATGGGTGACCGGGCTGCTGGCAGGGGTCACAACATATTCGTGGCGTTTGTGGTCTAACCTCACCTGGCTGGCAAGTTCGTCAAACAGATTTACGGCGGTGGCGGTGTGCAGGCGGGCAAAGCCATTGCCGACACGGGCCGCCAATGTGCTGTTGGCATGGCCAAATTCCAGAATAATCTGAAGATCGGAACCATAGAGGTGCGGCAGTATCTTTTTTAGGCCGGTAATGCGAAATCCTAGATATTTCCGAGGGAAAACGAAGGCTTCGCGCAATTGTGAAAATCCATCAAACAGTCGGACATTGCGCGGCAGGATGCGTTCATCTTCGCCAAAACCGATTTGCTCAATCTGGTCTGGATTCAGCCGGATAAACACGGCGTCTCCATTTTGGTTCAGATACCGCAATGATGCGCGTTGCAGATCGCAATGGATCTGCTCATAGAGCGCTACCGCATAAGGAAAATCGCCCGTCAGATAGATCGGCAACTCGTCCAGTTCCAGATCAGAGAGCGCTCCATCCAGCGTATCAGATCCCGGACGATGCAGCGTGATTTGAAGCCCCGCTTTCGTGCCCTCGGCTACCTCCTGTCCAAGCGAAATCAACGGGGCAGGGGTGTCGTGATAAGTCAGTCCGGCCATTTTCAGAGGCCAGATGTTTAGCGGGGTGCACAGTCGAAAGCTGCAGGACACCCGCTGGTCGGCGTCAACGAAACGCGCGTCCATACTGTCTCCGGGCTTAAAGCTCAGGCCCTTTTCCAGATCCTTGTTGTCAAAGGGGGGATTTGCCTCGACCAGCATGACGCTGGGGATCGGGGCCAGCGCGTCGGGGAAAACCTGTTCCAGAAGCTCGGTTGTGAAGGTGCTGAAT
>WGBJ01000235.1 GCA_015494385.1 Marinosulfonomonas sp. | reverse complement strand
GGATGCGATCATTGCGATCATCACCCGTGAAGTTTCCGGCGGTGGTGCAGTAACTCTGCCCGGCGTTGGCAAAATCTATTGCCGCGAGCGCCCCGAGCGCATGGTGCGCAACCCCGCCACTGGCGAGCAGTTGAAAAAAGCTGCTGATAAAGTTGTCAAAATGACAATCGCCAAAGCGCTGAAAGACAGCGTAAACGGCTAATTTCCTGCGGGCCTTGCGCCTGAATGGAAAACCGATAGGGTCGCCCGATGGGGCGGCCCTTTTTCGTGGGATACAGGAATGGACATTCGCGCAATCTTTATGGGGCTTAGCTTTGCCTTTATCTGGTCTTCGGCCTTTTCTTCGGCGCGGATCATCGTGGCCAATGCCCCGCCGCTGGCCTCGCTTTCACTGCGGTTCTTCATCTCGGGAATTCTGGGGGTCATGCTGGCCCGCCTGATGGGCCAGACATGGCAGTTGACCCGCGATCAATGGCGCGCAACCTTCATATTCGGCCTGTGCCAGAACGCGCTGTATCTGGGCCTGTTTTTCTACGCCATGCAAACGATCGAGGCTTCGCTGGCCTCGATTATCGCCTCGGTTATGCCGCTGATGGTCGCCTTTGCCGGCTGGGTGTTCTACCGCGACAAACTACACCCGATTGCCGTTATGGGCCTGATCGCGGGGGTGATCGGAGTGGTGATCATCATGGGGTCGCGCATCAACGGCGGGGTCGATATGTTCGGCATTGGGCTGTGTGTGATCGGCACCATTGCGCTGACCATCGCCACCCTGTCCATGCGCGGGGCGTCCAGCGGCGGAAACCTGATGATGATCGTTGGTTTGCAGATGTTCGTCGGGGCTGCGTTCTTGGCCGTGGCCTCGCTGTTTCTGGAGGCCATACAGGTCAATCTTACATGGCCGCTGGTGCTGGCGTTTATCTACACCACCCTTGCACCGGGCCTGTTGGCCACATGGATCTGGTTCGCGCTGGTGGCGCGGATCGGGGCGGTGCGCGCCGCCACCTTCCATTTCCTGAACCCGTTTTTCGGCGTGGCAATTGCAGCGGCCCTGTTGGGCGAACAGATCGGTCTGATGGATGTGCTGGGCGTGGCCATCATCGCGGGCGGAATTCTGGCAGTGCAGCTTTCCAAACAAACCGCCGCATAACGCCAGCCTATGAGTCTTAATCAGGGTTTCTTTTTCGCGTAAATATCCCCGCCGGAGGCATTAAGTTTTTCCCCGGCGGAGTTGAAGTCAGGACGTGGATGTGTTCGCAACCGGTTCGGGCGCTTTCCTGCCGCCAACCCAACCCGCCGCCTTCTCGGTCAGCTTGCCGAATTTGGCCGAGGCCCCATCCAGTTTGGCAACCCACTCAGGCTTGGGTTTCTGACCCTCTGTCACCTTGAAGAACGCCTGCAACAGGCAGGCAATGGCAAAGGGTTCGATCAATGCCACCTTGGCGGCCCATGCAAACAGGATGGCAAAGACAAACCCGCCCGCTGAAGCCGCGCCAGGCATCATGTAGACGATGGCACCCGCAGGGGCCAGCATCAGCAGGAACACCACAAAGGCCAGCGCATAGGAAATCACCGTAATCCACACAGCATTGATCATCATCGGCTTGGCGTTCTGCCCGTATAGAACCACCGCATCCCGCGCCGTTTCCCACGGGTTTTCCGAACGGGTGCGGAATATCTGCGCAAGGATCACCTCGTCAATCAGCCCCACAGCGACCCGCAGGAACGCCCGCACCACACCCATGATATTGCTCAGCCCCGGAATCGGCAGGAAGGATGCGATGCCTTGAATTAGACCAGTAATCGCCCGCACCACACCTTTGACCAGTTGATCGACCGCAAACAGGATCGAGGACTGACCGAACCGTTCCTTGACCATCGCCTGCGCATAAGCGATCTGGCCTTTGCCATCGGGCAGATCACGCCCTTCCAGCAATTCCACCATCGCCGCGATATGACCGGCCTTGACCATATAAAGGATGTATTCACGCAGAAAATAGATCACGCCCGCCGTCAGGGCAAAGCCCAACCCGCCGCCCCACAGGGTGGCCGAGACCCGAAAATCCTCGTCCCCCATCGCGCCAACGCCCCAGCCGATCCCGGCACCGGTGCCGGTAACGATGACATAAGCGGCGGAGATGCCGAAATAGACGGCCATGCGGAATAAAATGAACGGTGCGGTTTTGCGCATCAGGCGCATCGACACACCAAAGGAAAAATCGGCCATAACAGGACTCCTGAAAATAAACTTTCAGGCAAAGGCCTAGCAGAGATGGAAATTTGGAACAGGTAGGCAAAACCTGACCCTAGGGAAGCCAGTCCTGCGGCACGGTTTCCCCCAGTTCAGAGGCAAGCTGTTCCAGAAAATCCTGCATCGGTGCCAGCCGTTCAGCCGCCAGCGCCTTGCCGGTTTCGGTGTTCATAAGCTGTGGCAATTGCAGTAGCTTTTGCGGCCAGTGGTCAATCGCGAATTCTTTGTCATTCAGGCTGCGGTGTTTGGCAAACGGATCAGCCGGATCATAAATCGGACGCCCCAAAGCGCCTGACACGGCAAAAGTGCGGGCGATGCCGATGGCCCCCAGCGCATCCAGCCGGTCGGCGTCTTGCAGGATTTCGGCCTCAATCGTTTCGGGCGGGATATTGGCCGAATAGCTGTGCGTGGTGATGGCATGGGCCACCTGCGCGGTTTCATCCTTTGAATAGCCCAGCGTGGCAAGGATGGGTTCGGCCGCCTGTGCCGACAGGGTTGATGATGTGTGCCGTTGCGGGTGATCCTTTGGCAGGCTGACCAGATCGTGCAGATAGGCAGCGGCAATCAGGATACGCCTATCCCCGCGCGCCTCGTTGTTCGCGATCACGCGGGCATTGGCCCAGACACGTTGGACATGGGCCAGATCATGGGCGATGTCTGAACCAGACAGATGCGCCAATAGCGCCGTTTGCAACTGTGCCTGAAGGGCGCTGTCAACCAATCTGCCCACCAGCATCACCCACCTGACCACGATGCAGCAACAAATGATCCAGCAGCACGCAGGCCATCATCGCCTCGCCCACCGGTACGGCACGGATGCCGACGCAGGGGTCATGGCGGCCTTTGGTGATGATCTCGGTGTCCTCACCGGATTTGGTAATCGTTTTGCGCGGGGTCAGAATGGACGACGTGGGTTTCACCGCAAAGCGCACCACCACGTCCTGTCC
>WGBJ01000234.1 GCA_015494385.1 Marinosulfonomonas sp. | reverse complement strand
ATGTGGCCGCGTGGCGAACGGCAGGTTTCCTTTTGTCGAAGGTATCGACAGCGACATGGATGAGTTCGCGCTACTACTTGGTCCCGGCGGGTTGATCGAACGGTTTTTCCAAAGTCAGCTGGAACCGTTGATGGACACCGAAAGCAGCCCTTGGCGCTGGAAACCTGAAGCCCGATTCGCTGGGCTTAGCCCTGAATCAGCGGTGTTCTTTCAACGCGCCTTGGCCATAACTGATGCCTATTTTGACGAGAATGGGCAATTTTCCGCAACCCTGCAAATTGTAGCACTGGCCGAGCGGGGGCAGGCATTTATCCGCATCGGTGGCGTTGAGGTGTCGTTACAGGCCACGACGGCCCCCGAGATGATCACATGGCCCGGTGACCAGCCGGAATCGGGGGTGATGGTGACTTTCAAGGCAGGAAACGCCTCTGCAACGCTGCAAAAGTCCGGCCCGTGGGGCCTGTTGCGCCTGCTGGACGAGGTGCGCGTGCGAAAACGCGATGACGGGCGGCGGTTTCTTGTCGATCTGCGCGCCAGCGGCGGACGGGTTTTTGTTGAAATGCTGTTTCAGGACGCCGCAAATCCGGTATCCGGTCGCGCCTTGTTAAAAGGGTTTTCCTGTCCGGCGACTTTGTAAGCCGTATTGCAGTTATTTATCCCCCATTCAGGGTGAAAATACGCTATAATAGGCAGGTATTTTGCCAAAACGATTTAAGACAATTTGATACTTAGGAGGTCCCCGATGTTTGAAGACCGCGAGATCAGTATAAAAACGCCTCTGGATACGGATAAACTGATGTTCAGCAGTATGACCGGTTACGATGAAATCAGCCGGTGTTTTCGGTTCGAACTGGAAATGGCCAGCGAAGATCTGGAGATCAGCGCCGATGATTTGCTGGGGAAATCCATCACGGTAAAGATCGGCAAAGAAGATGGCGTGCGGTTTTTCAACGCCTATGTCTCCGAATTCGGCCTAAAGGAAATTCGCGACGGGTTTGCCTATTATCAAGCTGTTCTGCGCCCGTGGCTGTGGTTTTTATCTACCACGTCAGACAACCGCATTTTTCAGGAAATGAGTGTTGTCGAAATCGTGGAAGAGGTGCTGAACGAAAGCAGCAACGTCAAGTTCGAGAAGCGATTGCAAGGGTCCTATGATCCGCGCGAATACTGCGTGCAATATGGTGAAAGCAATCTGGATTTTGTGCAGCGGTTGCTGGAGCACGAGGGGATATTCTATTTTTTCGAATATGCTGACGGCGAACATACGCTGATCCTAAACGATGCAAACGCCAAACTGGAAACCGTACCCGATTTTGACGAAGTTGAATTTCAGCCGGATACGCTTTTGTCCTTTCTGGACGGAGACTTTATCCTGCAGTGGGCACCGAAAACTTCTGTCGTGACAGGCGGATTTGTGCAAACCGATTATGATTTCACCAAGCCCAGTGCCGATTTGATGACCAAGGCAGAAAACACACTGGGATACAGCGAAGATGATGGCGAAAATTACCATTATCCGGGGAATTACACAGACCTGAGCAGCGGTGACACCCTGACCACGGTCCGGCTGGAAGGGGTGCAAACCCCGTCGCGCAGTGTTGTGGCCAAAGGCACGGTGCGCGGTCTTTGGTCAGGGGCAAAATTCACCTTTACAAACTTCCCGCGCGAGGCCGAGAATGACGAATATCTGGTGCTGCGCAGCGACTATGTGATGTGGGACGACCAGTACCGAAGCGGCATGGATCGCGATGGCGCCGGATACGAGGTAACGCTGGCGCTGACACCAACCTCGGCGCCGTATCGCCCCACACGTCGCACGCCGGTTCCGGTGATGCGCGGGCCGCAAACGGCGGTTGTGGTTGGCCCCTCGGGAGAAGAGATTTACACCGACAAATATTCCCGCGTCAAAGTGCAGTTTCACTGGGACCGGTTGGGTAAGAATGATGAAAATTCATCCTGTTTCGTGCGGGTCAGTTCGGTCTGGGCCGGATCGGGTTGGGGCTTTATCCAGATCCCGCGGAT
>WGBJ01000233.1 GCA_015494385.1 Marinosulfonomonas sp. | reverse complement strand
GGGGGATGCCGCTGCCCTGCCGGACGGGACGTATCAGGTGGCGATCCGCCCTGATTATGTAACGCCCACCCCGCCTGATGCGGATGCGGTCAAACTGGCAGGGACGGTTCAGGTGACAGAACTAAGTGGCTCGAAAAGCTCGATCCAGTTTCTGATGGGGCCGGATCACTGGGTTTCTCTGGCCTACGGCATCCACCCACGCAAAGCCGGAGAAGAACACGTTTTTTATATGGACCCGTCCAAGTGCTATTACTTTGCACCCGACGGCCAGCGCGTTGCGTGATCGGGGGCGGATATGGCAAAAATAACCCTTTCCAACCTGCGGCACAGTTATCTGGCCAACCCGAAAACCGATCAGGATTTTGCGCTAAAGCAGATTGATCTGGATTGGGACGATGGCGGTGCCTACGCGCTGTTGGGCCCGTCGGGCTGTGGCAAGACAACCCTGCTGAACATCATTTCCGGCCTGCTGACCCCGACCGAGGGACAAGTGCTGTTTGACGGGCGCGATGTGACCCATCTGCCGCCGGACAAACGCGAAATCGCGCAGGTATTCCAGTTTCCGGTGATCTACGACACCATGACGGTTTACGACAATCTGGCCTTTCCGCTGCGCAATCGCGGAATCGACGAAGCAACGGTCAAACAGCGCGTCACCGCAATTGCCGAGATGCTGGAGCTGGGGGATTCATTGAACCGGCGCGCGGCGGGTCTGTCGCCGGACAACAAGCAAAAGATTTCGATGGGTCGCGGGCTGGTACGCGAGGACGTGAATGTCATCATGTTTGACGAACCGCTGACCGTGATCGATCCGCATCTGAAATGGAAGCTACGCTCGAAACTGAAAGAGCTGCACCAGCGGGTGCGCGCAACGATGATCTATGTCACCCATGACCAGACCGAGGCCCTGACCTTTGCCGATCAGGTGGTGGTGATGGACGCAGGCGAGATCGTGCAGATCGGCACGCCGGTCGAGTTGTTCGAGCGCCCCGCCCATGTCTTTGTTGGCCACTTTATCGGATCACCCGGGATGAACGTGCTGCCTTGCGAGGTGCAGGGCAATGTGGTGCGGTTTGAGGGGGTTGAGGTTGCGATTGAAGGGCCGGTCAAAGCGGGTGAGGGGAACCTGAAGCTGGGCGTGCGGCCCGAATATGTGTCGCTGGGTGATGGCCCGCTAAGGGGAGAGGTTATCCATGTGGCGGATGTCGGGCGTCACAACGTCATTGATCTGCGCATCGGTGAAACACAGGTGCGTGCCATCGCCGAAGGCGCGGTGCCGCCCATCGGACAGGTCATGTCCGTGGCGTTTCGCCCTGACAAAACACGGGTCTATCGGGACGGGCATATCGTCAGCCAACCGGCAGGGGGTGCCGCATGAAAAAGGAATATCAAAAGGCGTGGTTCTTTGTGCTGCCGGTTTTGTTGCTGGTGGCATTCAACGCGCTGATCCCGATGATGACGGTGGTCAATTATTCGGTGCAGGAAACTTTTGGCAACAACCTGTTCCTGTGGGAAGGGCTGGGCTGGTTCGAGAAAATCCTGAACTCGGAACGGTTCCACGCCGCGCTGGGCCGCCAATTCCTGTTCACAGGGCTGATTTTGGCGATCGAGATTCCGCTGGGTGTGATCATCGCACTGGCAATGCCGCGCAAAGGCATCTGGGTGCCGGTCTGTCTGGTGACAATGGCGCTGCCCATGCTGATTCCGTGGAATGTGGTCGGGGCGATGTGGAACATCTTTACCCTGCCCGATATCGGCCTGCTGGGGTATCTGATGAACCATGTGTTGGGCATTGATTACAACATGACCCAAGATCCCTTTGCCGCATGGGCAACCATCATCGCGATGGATGTCTGGCACTGGACGTCGCTGGTGGTGTTGCTGGCTTATGCAGGGCTGGTATCAATTCCGGATGCCTATTATCAGGCCGCGCGGATTGATGGCGCGTCGTCATGGGCGGTGTTCCGGTATATCCAATTGCCCAAGATGAAACAGGTCCTGACCATCGCTATCCTTTTGCGGTTCATGGACAGCTTCAACATCTACACCGAACCTTTCGTTCTGACCGGCGGCGGCCCCGGCAATTCCACCACGCTGTTGTCAATTGATCTGGTAAAAATCGCACTGGGGCAGTTCGACCTTGGACCGGCGGCGGCGATGTCGCTGATCTATTTTGTAATCACGCTGTTTGTGTCTTGGCTGTTCTACACGCTGATGACCAAAGACGATCAGAACTAGGGGGCAATGATGAAAAAACGAAGCCTGATACCGCTGTTATACATCCTGTTCCTGATGCTGCCGATCTATTGGCTGGTCGCTATGAGCTTCAAGACAACCGGCGAAATCCTGTCTGAATTCTCGCTGTTTCCGCGCACATGGACCTTTGACAATTACCGCACCATTTTTACCGATCCGACATGGTATTGGGGCTATTTCAATTCGATTGCCTATGTGTCGCTCAATACGGTCATTTCCCTGACGGTGGCCCTGCCCGCCGCCTATGCGTTTTCGCGCTATCGGTTCTTGGGGGACAAGCAGTTGTTCTTTTGGCTGCTGACCAACCGGATGGCCCCGGCCGCTGTTTTCGCGCTGCCGTTTTTCCAACTGTATTCGGCGGTTGGGCTGTTTGATACTTACCTTGCGGTGGCGTTGGCGCATACGTTGTTCAACGTGCCGCTGGCAGTGTGGATTTTGGAAGGGTTCATGAGCGGTGTGCCAAAGGAACTGGACGAAACCGCCTATGTGGACGGCTATTCCTTCCCCCGGTTTTTCGTCCAGATCTTTTTGCCGACGATTCGATCCGGCGTGGGGGTGGCGGCGTTTTTCTGCTTTATGTTCTCGTGGGTCGAATTGCTGCTGGCCAAAACCCTGACGGCGGTTGCGGCCAAACCGATTGCCGCAACGATGACCAAAACGGCGTCAAGCGCGGGGTATGAACTGGGCCTGCTGGCGGCAGCGGGAACGCTGACCATCATCCCCGGCGCGATCGTGATCTGGTTCGTGCGCAACAACATTGCCAAGGGCTTTGCCCTGGGGAGGGTGTGATGCTGAACTGGATGGCATGGACATGGCCTACGGCACTGTTTTTCATCGGTATATTTTCGGCAATGGCGGTTCTGACCGTGATCGAAATCCGCGATCCGGGCGGGGCCGAACGCAAAGGGGTTTTAGGCCTGACCACCACGCGAGGGGACCGTTTGTTTATATCCCTGCTGGGGTCCGCCTATATCTTTCTGGCGTGGCTTGGACTGTTTGGAATGCCGCTTTGGGCACCGCTGGGACTGGCCATCGCATGGGGGGTATTCTGCTTTTGGAAAGTGTAACCGGACAGAAAATACTTGGGAAAACTAAGACTTTCGTATTTAGTCAGGACGGGCGCGCATACCAACACTTCCGGCGGAACGAGCATGAAAAAAGATAAACGAGAATTTTTGACCGAGGTTGAACTGGAATTCATGACCCACCTTTGGCGGTTGGGCCAGGGCAGCGTGCGCGACGTGTTGGGGCAATTGGCGCCCGAACGCGACCTTGCCTATACCTCGGCTGCAACCATTCTGCGTATTTTGGAACAAAAAGAATTCGTAACCAGCACCAAAAAGGGGAAAACCCATATTTATAAACCCGTGCTGGCCAAGGACGCCTATCAATCGCGATCCTTGAAAGCCTTGTCAGAAAAACTGTTCGACGACACCCCGACCATGCTGATTGCACGGCTGGTGGACGACTATAACCTGACCGAAGAGGCACTAGAGGAAATTCGGGCGCTGATCGAGAAAAGGTTGAAAAATGACACAGATTAGCTCTGCTTTTACGGCATATATCAACGTGAATATCCTGCTTGTTCTGGCATTTTCCTTGTGGCTTTTTATCCGGTTTCTGCTGAACAGGTTCGGGATGAAACATGCATACCAGACAAAGCTAAGGCTGCTGAACGGTATCTTTCTGGCGATTCTGGCCAGTCCGTTCATTGCCTTGGGATACAACCGGCTTGCGGCGGGCGGAATGTTGCCTGACGCGCTGACGTTTAATCTGTCGGATTTCATGCTGTCGCAATATCTGAATGGCCGTATCGGGTTGCAGGCGGGTGAAATGCAGCAGGTGCTGGAGATGCGCGAAACGCTGGAAACCAACCTGCTGAATCCGACCGGCTGGATCAGCCAGATTATTGTTGCCCTGCTGCTGACCGGCAGCGTGTTGTGCGTCTTGCGCTGTGGGCTTGGCACATTCAAACTGCGCCGGATCATTGCCAGCAGTTTTGCGTGGCGGCGGTTTGGCAATGTTCATCTGCGTCTGACCGATCAATCCGTTGTGCCGTTTTCCGCGCGTGGTTTTCGGCGGCGCTATATTGTCATTCCGGCCAATATGCTGGTGCGCAGGCAGGACATGCGGATCGCGCTTGCGCATGAATTCCAGCACCTTCGCCAGCATGATGTTGAATGGGAAATCGGGTTCGAGTTGTTCAAATCGCTGTTCTTCTGGAATCCGGTGATCCATTTCTGGAAACGCCAGATCGAACAGTTGCGCGAACTTAGTTGCGATCAGCAAATCCTCAAGCGTCGCTGGGTCGATGCCCGCGCCTATTGTGAATGTCTGCTGCGGGTATGCGAAGACACGATGCGCCGCCAGCCTGCGCAGGCCATCAGTTTGCCGCGTGTTTCACTGGTCCAGTTTGACCGCTCGTGGCTTTTCCCCCCGCGTCTGAACCTGTTGCACCGGCGCGTTGACTCGGCGCTGACGGCGGCAGCCACACCGGCAAAGGCACCTTGGGCGCATCTGCTGATTGTCCCGCTGGGTTTGCTTTTGATCTGGGCGACGATTGCAATCCAGCGCCCCCAAAGCTGGACCCATGACCGGCTGATGCTGTCCTCGATTGTCAATCTTGAGCGGCTTGAAGCCCTGAATGGCAAGACGCATTAGAATTGCCGATTTAATCGAAAAAGCGGACATTTGTCCGGTTTCGTATGGAACCGGATTTACCAACCGTGCATCCCGTGTGATAGTTGGCAAAATTATCCAGGGAGAAGAGCATGAAACTTGTTCGGTTTGGCACGGCTGGCGCGGAAAAGCCCGGCGCGATAGATGAAAATGGCGACCTGCGTGATCTGTCGGGAGTGGTCGCGGATATTGCGGGGGACGTGCTGACCGATCTGGACAGATTGAAGGCGCTGGATCTTTCCACCCTTCCTTTGGTCAATGGCACGCCGCGTTTTGGCCCTTGTGTGGGCGGGGTTGGAAAATTCATCGGCATCGGTCTGAATTACTCGGACCACGCTGCCGAAGCCGGAATGCAGGTGCCATCCGAACCCGTGATGTTTATGAAAGCCACCAGCGCGATGAGCGGCCCCAATGATCCGATCATCATCCCGCGTGGATCGCAAAAAACCGACTGGGAGCTTGAGCTGGGTGTGGTGATTGGCAAACCCGCCAAATATGTGGACGAGGGCGACGCACTGGACCATATTGCGGGGTATTGCGTGATCAACGACGTTTCCGAGCGCGCCTTTCAGATCGAAATGGAAGGGCAGTGGTGCAAGGGCAAGGGCTGTGACAGCTTTGGCCCCACCGGCCCGTATCTGGTGACCGCCGATCAGGTGCCGGACCCGCAGAACCTGCATATGTGGCTGGACCTGAACGGCGAGCGGATGCAGGACGGATCAACCGCCACAATGGTTTATGGTGTGGCGCATCTGGTCAGCTATCTTAGCCGATTTTTCACCTTGCATCCGGGCGATATTATTACAACCGGCACCCCTCCGGGGGTTGGCATGGGGCAAAAACCGCCGCGTTTCCTGAAGGATGGGGATGTGGTGTCGCTGGGGATTGACGGGCTGGGCGAACAAAGGCAGGTCGTGGTTGATGAGGATTGATCGGCTATTGCGGCCTGTGATTGACAGTTTCGGCGTTTTGCAATGAAACGATCCGGCCTGCCAGTACGACAACCGCAAGTGCAAGGATCATTGCAACAACTTGCCAGAATTTAACCGGATTGCGCTGGGCCAGTGGTGTCGCTTTGCCGGTTCCAAACCCCTTGTTCGGGTGCCGGATATCCGCAACGAATTCCGACAGGGACGAATAGCGTTTGAACGGGTCAGGGTGCACCATCTTTTGCATGGCGGCATCCAGCCAGTCGGGGGCGGACGTAGGGGTATAGCGCAGTTTGCGCAACTGCGCGCGGTTGCGGATTTTGGCAACCTGCGCCCCGTAAGGCAACCTGCCGGTGAGCATCTGATAGGCAATCACCCCCAGTGAAAAATAGTCCGAGGTTTTGCTGGGGGCCTCGTTCAGGAAATATTCGGGGGCGGTATATTGCATCGTGCCCGGAATATCGCTGCCCTGATCCGGCAGGCCGGTTTCGGAAACACCGGCAACCCGCACCGCGCCAAAGTCGATGATTTTCACGGTGCCGTTGGTGTCGATCATAATGTTTTCGGGGCGCAAATCCTGATGCAGCATTTCCTTGCGGTGCAGGGCACGCAGGCCTTTGGCGATTTGTTCGACAATCCCGCGCATGGTTTCCAGATCGCATTTCGGATTGTCGGTCATCCACTGGGCCAGTGTTTGCCCTTCGATATATTCGGTGACGGTATAGATATAATTGTGCGGCCGGATTTGCGGTGCGGGTTTCAGCACATGGGCCGAGCTGATCCGCCGTGCGATCCAGTCCTCCATCATAAAGCGCGCTAATGCCTGTTTGTCCTCGCGCAGGTCAATTGACGGGATTTTCAGCGCCGCCTTTTGCCCCGTTTCCATGTCCTGCACCAGATAGATATGGCTGCGGTGATTGGCATGCAGCGGGCGCAGGATTTGGTAGCCTTCAAATTCCTGTCCGGCCTCCAGCAGTGGCGGGGCGGGCAGGGTTTCGGAGCGGGTCACAATATCGCCTGCATCCCGCGCGGGCAGTGTCTCGATGCGCACAATCTGCACGGTCAGGTTATCGGCGCTGCCGTTGTCATAGGCCGCTTTGACGATCAGGTGCGCGGCCTTGTCCGGATCATCGGGGTTGTCACGGATCAGGCGGCTGACGGTTTTGGGGCTGATGTGTTCATACACACCATCCGTGGCCAGCACGAACACATCCCCCACATTCAGCGGCAGGGCGCGGTAATCCACATCCACCGTTTGCGCCATACCGATGGCACGCGCCAGATAGCTTTGGGCGCTGGAAACAACGGTGCGGTGATCCTCGGTCAACTGTTCCAGACTGTCGCCCTCCAGCCGGTAAATCCGGCTGTCGCCGATGTGGAACAGATGTGCCATATGCGATTTCAGCACAAGTGCGGCAAAGGTGCAGACATAGCCGCGATCCATGTCATGGGCATGGATGCTGCGTTTGGTATCGGCAAACAGCCACGAATTGGCCGCCCTGATCACCCGCAGGGCCGAGGTTTTTACCGTCCATGTCTCCGGGGTGCAGTAGTAATCGGTCAGAAAGCTTTTGGTCACGCTTTCAGCGGCAACACGGCTGACTTTGGACGAACTGATCCCGTCGGCGATCACCACGGAAATGCCTTTCAGCGACAGGGCAGGCTGAACAGGGGTCAGGGCGCCAAAGAAATCCTGATTGATTTCCTTGCGCCCTGTTTCGGAACATTGTCCAAGGGATATGGTTAGCTCTTGTTGCAAGGTAAACGCCCCGCCGGATGTGGCGGGGCATATCCGGTTATTCGGCAGGCACAGCGGCAGCGTTGCGTTTTGCGCCGGTGCGGATGTGGGTGGTATACAGGGTCAGGCCAACGAATGTGATCCCGCCGACGATGTTGCCCAGAACTGTCGGGATTTCATTCCAGACCATATAATCCATAAAGGTGAAATTACCGCCCAGCATCAGCCCGATCGGGAACAGGAACATGTTTACCACCGAATGTTCGAACCCCATGTAGAAAAACAGCATGATCGGCATCCACATGGCCAGAATTTTACCGGTCACCTGTGTGGACATAAAGGCGGCGACCACACCGGTTGACACCATCCAGTTACACAACACACCACGGATAAACAGGGTCAGCATACCGCCCGCGCCATGTTCGGCATAGCCAACTGTGCGCCCCTCGCCGATGTGGCCGATTTTCTGGCCGATGATATTCGGCTCGGTGGTGAATCCGTAGGTAAAGACGATCGCCATGAACACTGCCACGGTAAAGGCACCGGCAAAGTTTCCGGTAAACACCAGCCCCCAGTTGCGCAGCATCCCGCCCACGGTCACGCCCGGGCGTTTGTCCATCAGGGCCAGCGGCACAAGGGTGAACACACCGGTCAGCAAATCGAACCCCAGCAAATACAACAGAACAAATCCCACCGGAAACAGCACAGCCCCCGCCAGCGGCTGGCCGGTATTGACGTTTATGGTGATGGCAAAGGCCGCTGCCAGCGCCAGTATGGCACCGGCCATAAAGGCGCGGATCAGGGTGTCGCGGGTGGACATGAACACCTTGGCGGCGCCCGCATCGACCAGTTTGGTTACAAATTCGGTTGGTTGTAGATATGCCATGGT
>WGBJ01000232.1 GCA_015494385.1 Marinosulfonomonas sp. | reverse complement strand
CCTTTGCGTCGCTGCGGAACAAGAAACAGCAAAACCCGTGGAAGAAGCACGGGAACATCCCTTTGTGAGGTAACGGATGCGTGCCTGCCGCCCATTGTTTGTCGCCATTGTTATGGCCGCCGCTGGCCCTTTGCTGGCCGGCGCAATCGATGTGCCGTCAGGTCAGCCGATCACCTTTCAGGACGTGATCTGGGAGGCCGAGGGGGACGAGAATACCTATCGTTTCCGGTATATTGCACCGGAAATCGCCCGCGACGGCGGCAGCATTGGTTTCGAGCAGGCCGAAGGCGATTTGCGCTACCTGTGCGAGCATTCGGCCCTGCCCGCGCTGGCAAAGCAAGAGCGGCCTGTTGCCAGAATTGTCATTACCCTGTCGGATCGCCCTGTGGATTTCGGAAAAACAGACCCTGATGCAACCCAGTTTTTCGATTCTTACACCCCGCAAGGGAATAACTGCATATGGGAGGGATTTTGAAGATGCCACTATATGTAGCGGAAATGCCACGCCGCAGGAGATATTATGATGCAATCGAGTCACAAAATCGCCGAACTGCAATGCAAAGGTGTTTTTCTTTTAATTTATCCGCTATCGTCACGGAAGGTTACAACCAAGTAGCCAAAAACTCGACTGTGGTAATTGCGTGGCTTATTAGCTGCGTTTCTGCCAATTCACACAATAGGAGACAAATATGTCGAACGGTTTCAAAGCAGTACTGGCCCTGGTTCTTTTCTCGACTATCGCAGCTTGCGCACAGCAAGAAGAAGTGGTGGTTATGGAGCCTGTGGTTGAAGAGCAGCCCACAACTAAGTACTAATTCAGTACCGGAGCGGGCTTTCAGGCCCGCTCCATACCACCTCGAGAATTCACGCAACCCTTTGATAACAGGAGGGGAATTGTGTTGAAGCATCGCGGTTTCCCGGGCAGACTGCCGGGAACAGATTTCCAATTTACAATTCGTAGACCGAACAAAAAGGGCGCGACCCCTTTGATCGCACGCGAGCGATTTGCCGATCGACGTCCGGCTGACCGCAAGGCTGACACAGCCTTTATGATGGCGTTGTGGTTCCAGTTTGGCGATCAGCCGTTCGAGCGCGGCAATCTGGATGCGGGGCGTTTGTCGTGGCTGTTTGGCCGCGAAGTGATTCCCGCCGAAGACCCGTTTGATTCTGAAAGTTACGAGGCATTATTAAAGATAGACGAGCGCCGCGCGCGCGCCTCTTTTCCGGATGCATTCGACCCGGATGAGTGCGGGGGCGAATAGGCGTGATATTGCTTGCGACATATCGAATCCAGCAGAAAATGGCCCAAAATTCACCTTTTGCGGGTAAGGGCTATGCTGTGTCGATTGTTTCGGGCACTGTGAATCACATGGCAGGCGCCTCCAGCAAGATGCCTGCTTGTACTAGTCAAAACCGTTACCCTTCCCCTTCTGAGCGGTCCGGTCCCCTTTGGGCCGGGCCGCTTTTTTTATACGCAGCCCGGGGGGGCGGGAATCGGCGGAATTCGGTTCTGGATGGGCTGAAAACAGCCGAAAATCACGCCCCTGATTTGGGGGATTCTCAAGTGAATCCCGACATGTTAGAATCAGCCCCAATAACAATGAATGTTGGAGGCAGAATAAAATGCAGATCAAACACCTTGTCTTTGTGGCAATCCTTGCCACGCCACTTGCCGGATGTCTGGACAATGACGTCGAACGTGCCGCTGCCGGTGCAGCAGCCGGTGCGGTTATTGCCGATGTCACAAACGGGAATGTGCTTACCGGTGCCGTTATTGGTGCAGGCGCTGGTGCGCTTTGTGACGATGCAGGGGTGTGCAACTAAGACAACGAACAGTTACCGGGTCACGTACCCGTTTATGACCACTCATGAAACAACCACTGCGGGGGCGCCCTCGCAGTGGTTTTTTGTGGGTGGGTTCTTAAAGCAAAAGGCGGGACGTGCACCGTGGCCCGCCTTTTGCCGGGCAGGTTCAGAAGCTGAACTGCACCGAAGTTTGCAGCCGCGAGGCATCGTCCGAAGATCCGTTTGCAATTTCACGGCGCCCATAGACCAGTTCCGCGCCGACCGTCATACGTTCGGTCGGTTTGTAGAACAGGCTAAGGTGGGCGGTGGACACATTGTCGGTATCGGTCGGGGCGAAGGTGTCGTTGACTTCATAATACCCCAAAGTCAGCCCGCCCGTCAGTTTCGGGCTAAAGGCCTGGGACACGCCAAAGGTCGCGCCGATTGCCTCGATGGTTTGCAGATTTCCCGCCGCATCGACAAAGGCATCCTGGGCAAAGCCGTTGATCAGGTAGCGCCCGATCCCGTCACCATAGGTCAGCGAGCCATAAAGAGTGCCGCCTTCCCACAGGGACGCATTGCCCGACAGGTTCACGCCCCAGCCCGTCGCCGTGTCATTCGAGGTGGGCGAGTCGAATTTACGCAAGACCCCGGCCAGTTTCACCAGCGCCTTTTCGCCTTTCCACGTTGCGGCCAGCGTGAAATCCGGTGCTTGGTCAATCCCCGCGCGGATACCCGACGTGGTGCTTTCCGATATTGTTCCGGCCGCATCACGTCCGCTGAATTCGGAATTCTCCAAAGAGGCGGAAATCATGACATTGCCCGAGACCGGAAAGGTATACCGGATCTGTGCCTGACGGACAAAGGGAATACCCGCAGGGCCGTTGAAATCAACCGTCGTGGGGTAGCTTTCGATCGGCATGAAGTTCGACCAGGTTTGCCCGACGGTCCAGCCGTTCCAGCTGCCATAGGCATGGCGAAGGCGCGGGCTGTAGGAATTCGAGAACACCTCGTTGCCGCCGCTGCCAAAGAAATCGAATTCCAGATGGGTTTTCAGCGGGCCGCTGTTGGTTTGGGTTGTGGTTTTGAAAAACAGCCGCGATTGGCGGGTATGGGCACGGAAACGGGCGTTGTCGTCGGCGGCGGTAATCGAAATGCCATCGACGTTGAACGCATCACCAAGGGCTTCGTCAAAGTCATAGATAAAGTCGGTTTTGATGTAACCGCCGATTTCGACAACTGTGCCATTGGCGAATTTCAACCGGCCTTCGCCTTCCAGACTGTCGATGCGTTTTTCAAGCGTCTCGATCCTTTGTTTCAGTTCGGCCGCCGTTTCGGCGAGCGCGGGCATGGCAGCCGTCGTCGCCAGCAGCGCTGCGATAGCGGTTTTATGAAGCGGAAAAATCTTCATCGTTTTACTCCTGTATCCGGGGGGCCGGAATTGGCGCCCCCATGTAGGGAGTTTGACAGAGTTACTCGATCACCGGTTGTCACGAAGGGGTCCGGAATTCGCACGAATTCCGGATTGGATTTTCACGGAAAATCCGCGTTTCGTGTTTGGACTGTGAATGGAAAAAATGCGATTTGGCGCGCGCGAGGGGCGTGTGCCGGGTCAGGAACGACAGGTGCCGGTCTGGCACGAATTGAATTGGGGAAGGCCTGTTAGATGTTCAAAAAGATACTGATAGCAAACCGTGGTGAAATCGCCTGTCGGGTGATCAAATCGGCGCAGAAGATGGGGATCAAAACAGTCGCGATCTATTCCGAAGCGGACAAGCACGCGCTGCATGTGAAAATGGCGGACGAAGCGGTGCTGATTGGCCCGCCACCGGCCAATGAATCCTACATCGTGATTGACAAGGTGATGGATGCCATCCGCCAGACCGGCGCCGAGGCCGTGCACCCCGGGTATGGTTTCCTGAGCGAAAACAAGCTGTTCGCCGAAGCCCTGGCGCGCGAAGGCGTGGCATTCATCGGCCCCCCCGTCGGCGCAATCGAAAGCATGGGTGACAAGATCACCAGCAAGAAAATCGCCAAAGAGGCAGGCGTTGCCACCGTGCCGGGTCACATGGGTTTGATTGCCGATGCCGAGGAGGCCGTGAAGATCAGCCGCGAGATTGGCTATCCGGTTATGCTGAAGGCCTCTGCCGGCGGCGGCGGCAAGGGGATGCGGATTGCCTGGAATGACGAGGAGGCCCGCGAGGGGTTCCAGAGTTCCAAGAACGAGGCCGCCAGCAGCTTTGGCGATGACCGCATTTTTATCGAGAAATTCATCACGCAACCGCGACACATCGAGATTCAGGTGCTGGCCGATGCTCACGGAAACGCGATCTATCTGGGCGAGCGCGAATGTTCGATCCAGCGACGCAATCAAAAAGTGATCGAAGAAGCACCCAGCCCGTTTCTGGACGAAAAGACCCGCAAAAAGATGGGCAATCAGGCTGTCGCACTGGCGCAGGCGGTTGGCTATACCAGTGCCGGCACGGTGGAATTCATCGTCGATGGTGACAGGAATTTCTATTTCCTTGAAATGAACACCCGCCTGCAGGTGGAACACCCCGTGACCGAGCTGATCACCGGCGTTGATCTGGTCGAACAGATGATCCGCGTGGCCAATGGCGAAGAGTTGTCGCTGCGCCAGAAGGATGTGAAACTGAACGGCTGGGCGGTGGAAAGCCGTCTCTATGCCGAAGATCCCTATCGCAACTTCCTGCCGTCAATCGGGCGCCTTAGCCGCTATCGCCCACCCGAAGAGGTGGCCGATGCCACCCATGTGGTGCGCAACGATACCGGCGTTTACGAGGGGGGCGAGATTTCGATGTATTACGACCCGATGATCGCCAAACTGTGCACATGGGCGCCTGACCGCGGCGCCGCCATCGAGGAAATGCGCGTGGCGCTGGACAGTTTCGAGGTTGAGGGCATTGGCCACAACCTGCCGTTCCTGTCTGCCGTGATGGACCATGAAAAATTCACCTCCGGCAACATGACCACCGCCTTTATCGAGGAAGAATTCCCCGACGGGTTTGACGGGGTGGAATTGCCCGAGGACATGCTGCGCCGCGTTGCCGCGTCGGCAGCCGCGATGTACCGCGTTGCCGAAATCCGCCGCACGCGGGTGTCGGGGCGGATGGATAACCATGAACGTAAGGTCGGCACCGACTGGGTGGTTTCGTTACAGGGGCAGGAATTCCCCGTGGTGATCGACGCCGATCCGATGGGCGCGACCGTCACCTTCAAGGATGGCAAAAGCCACCGTGTATCGTCCGACTGGGTGCCGGGCCAGAGCCTTGCCAGGCTGGATGTCGACGGCACGCTTGTGGTGATCAAGGTTGGCAAAATCCCCGGCGGGTTCCGCATGCGCCTGCGCGGGGCCGATATGAAGGTATTCGTGCGCACCCCGCGTCAGGCAGAACTGGCCCGTCTGATGCCGGAAAAGATGCCGCCTGATACCTCGAAACTGCTGTTGTGCCCGATGCCCGGTCTGATCGTTTCAGTCGCGGTGCAGGAAGGCGACGAAGTGCAGGAAGGGCAGGCGCTGTGCACGGTCGAGGCAATGAAGATGGAAAACATCCTTCGTGCCGAAAAGAAAACCGTGGTGACCAAAGTCAATGCAGCGGCGGGCGACAGTCTGGCGGTGGATGATGTGATCATGGAGTTTGAATAACAGGAATGCCGTTTCTGTCACTCAGATGGGTATCAAT
>WGBJ01000231.1 GCA_015494385.1 Marinosulfonomonas sp. | reverse complement strand
CTCGGTCCGCTTGGCCCGTATCCGGCTTCCGGTCAATGCAAGGCGCGGCATCTGTAATTCCTCTGTTTCTCAAGGGGTTCAATATCAAAGCCGAAAATTTATTTACAATAAACAATCGCATACTGTGTATTTATTAACAATATTACATAGCAATTCAAGGTAGTTGTTGCGAGATTAACCCCTTGTCGCCGATGATGCCGGCATCCTTGTAAAAAAGGTTTTGTCTGCGCGGAGGAGGTGCAGACGCTAACTCGAGATTAAACTCGATAACGGGAGGAACTATATGTCCAACTCAAAACTCACACGTCGCGGCCTGCTGAAAACAGGTGCGGTGGCTGGTGCAGGTCTGGCAATGCCGACCCTGTTCACCGGCAACGTCTGGGCCGGCAGCCACGGTGGCTATACCAACGCGCCCAGCAACGGCAAGGTTATCCTTGGCTTTAACGTACCCCAGTCCGGCCCCTATGCCGATGAAGGCGCCGACGAACTGCGCGCCTATGAACTGGCCGTCGAGCACCTGAACGGTGGCGGCGATGGCGGCATGATGAACACCTTCAGCTCCAAGGCGCTGGACGGCACCGGCATCCTTGGCAACAAGGTTGAATTCGTCACCGGTGACACACAGACCAAATCGGACGCAGCCCGCGCTTCGGCCAAATCCATGATCGAAAAAGACGGCGCGGTGATGATCACCGGCGGGTCTTCCTCGGGTGTGGCTATTGCTGTGCAGGGCCTGTGCCAAGAGGCAGGCGTTATCTTTATGGCCGGTCTGACCCACTCGAACGACACAACGGGTAAAGACAAGAAAGCCAACGGTTTCCGTCACTTCTTTAACGGTTACATGTCTGCTGCCGCTCTGGCACCTGTGCTGGGCAAAATGTATGGCACGGACCGCAAGGCATACCACCTGACAGCCGACTACACATGGGGCTGGACACAGCAGGCATCGATCGCCGCTGCGACCGAAGCCATGGGCTGGGAAACTGTCAACAACGTGCTGACACCGCTGGCCACGACCGACTTCAGCTCTTACGTTGCGCCGGTTCTGAACTCGGGCGCCGATGTTCTGGTTCTGAACCACTACGGCGGCAACATGGTGAACTCGCTGACCGCTGCTGTGCAGTTCGGTCTGCGCGCCAAGGAAGTGAACGGCAAGAACTTCGAAATCGTTGTTCCGCTGTATTCACGCCTGATGGCGAAAGGTGCTGGCGAAAACGTGAAAGGCATCTTTGGCTCAACCAACTGGCACTGGTCACTGCAGGACGAAGGCTCCAAGGCATTCGTTAAATCCTTCGGCACAAAATACGGCTTCCCGCCCTCGCAGGCTGCACACACCGTATATTGCCAGACCCTGCTTTATGCCGACGCATGTCAGCGCGCAGGCACACACAACCCCTGTGGCGTTGCCGAAGCTCTGGAAGGCTTTGACTTTGACGGCCTGGGCAATGGTCCGACGCATTACCGTGCCGAAGATCACCAGTGCTTCAAGGACGTGCTGGTTGTGAAGGGTAAAGAGAACCCGGAAAACGAGTTCGACCTTCTGGAAATCGTCGAAGTAACACCGCGTGAGCAGGTCGAATACGCACCTGACCACCCGATGTTTGCCGGTGGCGAACTGGGTAAATGTAACCCGGGCGCATAATTCTGCCACCACTCAAACGGCTACATCCGGCCGCACGGGAAATCGTGCGGCCGGAACATAATGACATTCACATCGGGCGGGGACGATGGACCAGATACTTCTTCAAATTCTGAACGGATTGGACAAGGGCAGCGCCTATGCGCTGATCGCACTTGGACTGACCCTTATTTTCGGCACCTTGGGTGTGGTGAACTTTGCCCACGGGGCCTTGTTCATGATCGGCGCCTTCTGCGCGGTGACACTGCAAAAGATCCTGAGCTGGTCAACCATCACGATTGACCCGACCAAGACCGATTTTCTGGGCAATCCGGCCAAGATCAAAACACCCTATGTCGAAGCATGGTTCGGCCCCGAAATGGGCGCGGCAATCATCGACTGGTCTGTGCCGCTGGCGATCCTGTTCTCGATCCCGATCATGATCCTGATCGGCTTCATCATGGAACGCGGGCTGATCAAACATTTCTACAATCGCCCCCATGCCGACCAGATCCTTGTGACCTTTGGTCTGGCAATCGTGTTGCAGGAAATCATCAAACAGAATTTCGGCGCCAACCCGATCCCGACCCCGGCCCCCGATGCCTTCCGTGGCTCGTTCGATTTCGGCGTTTTGCTGGGGTTTGATCCGAACGCCATCATCTATCCCTACTGGCGGATCATCTATTTCGTATTCTCGCTACTCGTCATCGGCGGCGTATTCGCCTTTCTGCGCTTTACCACCTTCGGGATGGTCGTACGCGCCGGCATGGCCGACCGTGAAACGGTTGGCCTGTTGGGCATCAACATCGACAAACGCTTTACCATCATGTTCGGCATCGCCGCCGCTGTGGCCGGTGTGGCGGGCGTGATGTATGCACCGATCAATTCGCCGAACTATCACATGGGCATGGATTTCCTTGTGCTGTCCTTTGTTGTGGTGGTTGTCGGCGGCATGGGCAGCCTGCCCGGTGCGGTGCTGGCGGGGTTCCTGCTGGGGATCCTCGAAAGCTTTGCCTCGATGAACGAAATCAAACAGTTCCTGCCGGGAATTGACCAAATCATCATTTACCTGACCGCCATCGTAATCCTGCTGGTCCGCCCACGCGGATTGATGGGCAAACGCGGCGTGATGGAGGAATAAGAACATGCTGGGCCTTAACAAACGCGACACCAAGTTCCTGATCATCGTGATCTTGCTGACCGCCTTCACCCCTTTCCTGATGCAACCCTTCCCCGAAGGCAGCGCCATGGCGCAATTCAACGGCGGCTATCCCGACCTGATGCAGCGCGTTGCCATCTTCGGCATCTTTGCCATCGGTTTCAACATCCTGTTCGGCCTGACCGGATACCTGTCGTTTGGCCACGCCGCATTTCTGGGTGTGGGCAGCTATTCTGCGGTCTGGATGATGAAACTGCTGTCGATGAACATCATCCCCGGCATTATCCTTGCGATGATCATGTCGGGCCTGTTCGCCCTGCTGATCGGCTGGATTTCCCTGCGTCGCTCGGGCATCTATTTCTCGATCCTGACGCTGGCCTTTGCGCAGATGTCCTACAATCTGGCCTATTCGGTGCTGACCCCGCTGACCAACGGCGAAACCGGCCTGCAAATCCGCCCCAATGATCCGCGTATTCTGGATGGCGAAAATGCGTCGCCCTATACCAACCTGTTCGGTCTGGACATGAGCGCCTCTTACAAATGGGAGGTCTTTGGCCACCAGTTCACCTTCAACACAGGCTTCTACGTCTGTGCCGTGATCGCGGTTATTGCCTTCTACATCAGCTTGCGTATCTTCCGCTCGCCTTTCGGCATGATGCTGCGTGCCGTAAAATCGAACCAGCAGCGCATGTCCTATACCGGTCTGAACCCCCGTCCCTATACATTGGCAGCCTTTGTGATTTCGGGCATGTATGCCGGTCTGGCCGGTGGCTTGCTGGCCTCGATGGACCCGCTGGCCGGTGCCGAGCGGATGCAATGGACCGTTGGCGGCGAGGTGGTGATCATGACCATCCTTGGCGGCGCGGGCACCTTGCTGGG
>WGBJ01000230.1 GCA_015494385.1 Marinosulfonomonas sp. | reverse complement strand
TTCAGAGACTTCACCACCTCGTGCAACAACAGCCCCTGACGAATCGTTGCCGAAACCAGATTGGCAATCAGATAGGTGCGGGTATTGCGACCGGGGAAAAAGATCGGCACCACGGTTGCGCCGGATCGCAGGATCATCTTGGCGGTAAAGGGGTTCCACTCGGCCTCGATCGCGGGGCCGAACAGGGTTTTGCTCGAGGCCACAACACCCGCCGGAAACAGCACGATCACACCGCCGTCTTTCAGGTGGGCCATTGCCTCTTTGCGCATGTTGATATTCAGGCGCTGCGAGTTTTCCTCGTGCGGGAAGGCCACGGGCAGCATGAATTTTTCGATCTCGGGGATTCCGGTCAACAGGCTGCGGGTCAGGATTTTGTAATCCGTGCGCACCTTGCCGATCAGTTCGGCCAGAACCAGACCATCCACCAGACCATGCGGGTGGTTTGCCACAACAACCACGGGGCCGGTTGGCGGGATTTTGGCAATCTGTTCTTCGGGCGTAACCACGTCAATTTGCATCAGTTGCAGGGCGCGGGTGAAAAACGGCTGGCCACTGACCACGCCTTCTTTTTCAAATTTGCGGATCAGGCGCAGCAGCGGGATTTTGCCGGTGCCCCATTCCATCGCCCGGATAACCAATACCTTGAACGGATTTTTGAACGTATTGGCGTAGGACAATTTCTGCCGCTTGTAGGGCACATAGTCGGAATCCTGTTCCGCCGGTTTATCTTGCGCACTATCCACCAAGAGTTTTCCAGTCACCTTACATATCTTCGCCGAAACGATCGGCCACAAGCACCTTTAGTGCATCCATCAACTTGTCCGCTTCGGGGCCTGTTGTCTCAACCTCAATAGAGGTTCCGACCGAGGCTGCCAACATCAAAAGACCCATGATCGAGTCCCCGGATGCGCTCATCCCGTCCTTGAACACCTCTGCGCTGGCATCGTGTTCCTCGACCGTTTCGACAAATTTGGCCGAGGCCCTTGCATGCAGGCCCTTTTCATTGGTGATTTCCAGCGTCTGGCGGTTGCTCATAAGGGGCTATCCATTTGTTCCGTCGATACAATCTATATACTTTCGCCCCGCAATAAGCGCTGCTGACACAGCTTCGTCAAACGGTTTATCGCGTGATTTGGCCAGTTTCACCAGCATCGGCAGATTTGCGCCATACAGGATCTTGCGATCCCTTTTGCAACAGGCGCCCAGTGACAGATTCGAAGGTGAACCGCCAAACATGTCGGTCACCACCACAACACCATCGCCTGTATCGACATCTTCGGCAGCGGCACGGATTTCGTCCCTTTTACCTTCGCGGTCGCAGTCGTTTTCAATGGCGATGGTGCGAATCCCTGTTTGCTTGCCGACAACATGTTCGACAGCGGACAGATATTCTCTGGCCAATCCTCCGTGCGCGACAATCACAATGCCGATCACGATTTGTCACCCCGACTGCTTGCAGACCCGTTCTGGGCCTTTCGTTCCATTTCCCTATGACGAATAGACACCTGCCACCCGTCCTGCGCAAGGGCATTCACCAGCTTTTCCGCCACGGCAACGGACCTGTGCTGACCGCCCGTGCAACCAAAGCCAATTGACAGATGCGCCTTGCCCTCTTCGATATAGGCAGGCAACAGCATTTCTGTCAGGCCCTTAATTTTGTCGAAAAACGCATCGAACCGCGGGTCGGTCGCGATGTAATCGGCCACCTCTTTGTTGCGCCCGTCAAAACGGCGCAGGCTTTCCTCCCAATGGGGGTTTTTCAGAAAGCGGCAGTCGAAAATCATATCCACCCCGCGCGGTACCCCGCGTTTATAGGAAAAGGAATGGACCGACACTGCCAGCCGCTGCCCGGTTTCCGGGGCAAACCAGCGTTCGACCTCGGCCCTCAGATCATGCGGGGACATGGTAGATGTATCCAGCAACACATCGGCCCGCGACCGTATCGGAACCAGTAAATCTATTTCCTGCTCGATCCCCTGAATCGGGGATTTGGCCGGCGCCAGTGGATGCCGTCGGCGCGTTTCTGAATAGCGGCGCACCAGAACATCGGTGCTGCAATCCAGATACAGCAATTCCACTTTCAAGCCGTCTGTGCGGGAAAGGGTCTCGATCATTTCGATCAAGGCGGCGGTGCTGAAATCGCGGTTGCGCACATCAATGCCCAGCGCCAATGGGTGACCGATTGGTGGACCAGCCAGCAGGCGCGGCAGCAGGGACAGGGGCAGGTTGTCGATGGCCTCGTACCCGACATCCTCAAGCACCTTGATGGAGGTCGAGCGGCCCGCACCCGAGGGACCGGTTACCAGCACAACACGCTGATCATTTGTTTCGGTTGTTGTTCCAGTACTCGCCGTCATATCACGCGCTTCGCCCGCCTTTCAGATATTGTAGAATCGCCGCCGGAAAATGCGCAGCTTCTACTTTGTGCAGCAAGGGGGCTTTTCGGCCAAGTAAATTGTAGGTGCGATGCGGCGGCAGGCGGTCGGTTTCCACCTGCTCCAGATCAACCACCAATGCAACGCGGGCCACACAGCTGTCGGCGGCCAGCAGACCAACGCCGCGGGCCTCGATCATCCCGTCTATGGTTTCGGGAGCGCGAGCCAATATGCCGCTTTCGCTGGAAAACAATTCGGTGCGATCATCTGCAACCAGCGTTGCACCCAAGGCCATCATCTGCAAACAAAGCGCGGATTTACCCGACCCCGAAGGGCCAACGACCAACACAGCCCTGCCATCAATAGAAACACAAGAGGCATGAACAACAAGCGGGTCATTCACGCGGGTGCCCATACCTCTACAGGGGCAGGCCCACGACGAACCGCGCACCCAGCGGTTCAGACGTGATGTCGGCCTCGGTCGGGCGGATGTTTTCGGCCCAGATTACACCGCCGTGGGCTTCGATGATCTGCTTGGAAATCGACAGGCCAAGACCCGAGTTATTGCCATAGTGTTCTGGCGGACGTTCGGAATAGAACCGGTTGAATACCTTGTGCAGGGCCTGATCCGGAATGCCCGGTCCGGTGTCTTCGACCACCACCAGAATCCGGTTTTCCCGCCGCCGCGCCCAAACGCGGATGGCATCACCTTCCTCGCAAAAGGAAATCGCATTGGTGATCAGGTTCACAAACACCTGCGCCAAACGTGCCTCAAGGCCGTAGATAACGATTGGATCAGGCGGCAGGTCGGTAATCAGTTCCACCCCTTTTTTCGCCGCTTCCTGCCCCAGATATTCACCGATGTTCGAGACGGTTTTCAGCAGGTCAAAGCTCTCTTCTTCTTCCTTGACCAATTCGCTGTCCAGCCGTGAAGCGTTGGAAATATCGCTGACCAGACGATCCAGCCGGCGCACGTCATGTTCGACGACATCCAGCAGTTTGTTGCGCTGTTCATCCTTTTTGATGATCCGCAAAGACCCGACGGCTGATCGCAGCGACGCCAGCGGGTTCTTGATTTCATGCGCAACATCGGCGGCAAACTGTTCATTGGCATCAATCCGGTCATAAAGCGCGGCAACCATCCCGCGCAGCGCAACAGACAGCCGTCCGATTTCATCGGGCCGTGCCGTCATATCGGGAATGCGGATACGCCCGGGGTTCAGCTTGCGTGCGTCCCTGTCGCGGCCCAGTTCGGCAGCGGCAGCCAGATCGGACAGTGGATTGGCAATGGTCGAGGCCAACACAAGGCTTAACCCGATCGACACCAGAATAGCGATCACGAACAT
>WGBJ01000229.1 GCA_015494385.1 Marinosulfonomonas sp. | reverse complement strand
CAATCTCTACCACGCGGCACAGGTAATCGTCCTCGGTGCGGGTGGCGTCCATTGGCGACCACTGGATGTTGTCGCACAGGTTGCGGGCATGGGTCACGGTCTGATGGATCACATCGGCCATTTCGTCCATGTCCAGATTGGGAATGGCGCGGTGCTGGGGCGATGTGCCGATAAAGGTGTGGATGCGCGGGCGGGCGGCGTGTTTCACAGCCTCCCACGCGCGGTCAATATCGCCGACCTTGGCGCGGGACAGCCCGCAGATCACCGAGTTTTTGCTGTTCTTGGCAATCTCGGACACGGCGGCAAAATCGCCCTCGGAGGCGATCGGGAAACCTGCCTCGATCACATCCACGCCCATTTCGTCCAGCAGGGATGCGATTTCCAGCTTTTCGTCATGGGTCATGGTGGCGCCGGGGGATTGTTCGCCGTCGCGCAAAGTGGTGTCAAAGATGATTACGCGGTCTTGCGTTGATATATCGGTCATTTTGGAAACTTTCGTGTTCTGTGTCTTAGCCTAAAGGTGCATTGGCGCGATTATCCCCTCTGAGCGGTCGCGCCATATCGGCACGCTCAGAGGCGGCTAAGAAGTAGGATCGACGACAGGAGCAGGCCAAAGGTGCGGGCTGCGGTATCAACAAGGATATGTCCAAATGTCATCATCACGCCGGGACTATAGGAGGGGTGATTTGAAAAGAAAAGGCCCACATCTCAAAATTCGACACGCGACATAATGTTACGTGATATATTGAGAATATTGAATGTAATTACGTTTTTCTATATACACTTGCTGAATGAACACCAGAAATCTGTCATCGGGGAGAGAACAATGACACATGTCGTCGTATTGGGCGCGGGTTTGGGCGGCGCCATTCAGGCGTATGAACTGCGCGAAACGCTTGCGAAAAGCGATAAAATAACGGTTATTTCCAATAAATCGTACTTTCAGTTCACACCTTCAAACCCTTGGGCAGGCGTTGGCTGGCGCAAGAAAGAAGAACTGATCGTCGAGCTGGAACCCGTGATGTCGAAACGGGGAATCGAGTTTATCTGCGATGGCGCAAAGAAACTGCATCCCGATGAAAACAAGATCGTTCTGGAGAGCGGCCGCGAAGTTACCTATGATTATCTGGTGATCGCTACCGGTCCTGATCTGGCATTTGACGAAATCGAAGGCTTTGGCCCCGATGCACATACGGCCTCGGTTTGTCATGTGGAACATGCGGAAATTTCCGGTAACAACTGGGATGCTTTCTGTGCCAACCCAGGCCCGATCGTTGTTGGTGCCGTTCAGGGCGCGTCCTGCTTTGGCCCGGCTTACGAATATCTGCTGACCATCGAAACCGATCTGCGTCGTCGTAAAATCCGTCACAAGGTTCCGATGACCTTTGTGACGTCCGAGCCCTATATCGGCCACCTTGGTCTGGGCGGTGTTGGCGATACCAAGGGGATGCTGGAAAGCGCGCTGCGGGATCGTGACATCAAATGGGTGACCAACTGTAAGGTCGACAAATTCGAAGAAGGTAAAGTGCACTTTACCGAAGTGAATGAAGACGGTTCCGAAAAAGCCAAGCACGAAGAAGAATTCGGTTATGCGATGATGCTGCCGGCCTTCCGTGGCATTCCCGCCCTGATGGGGCTGGAGGGGCTGGTCAACCCGCGTGGTTTCGTCATCGTTGACGAATTCCAGCGCAATCCGAAATACCAGAACATCTTTGCCATCGGCGTTTGTATCGCCATCGCACCGCCGGTGATGACACCGGTGCCGACAGGTGTTCCGAAAACCGGCTTTATGATCGAAAGTATGGTAACCGCCACAGCCCACAACATCCCGGATGTGATTGCTGGCAAGGAACCCAAGGAAATGGCCACCTGGAACGCCTTCTGTCTGGCTGACTTTGGCAACCGCGGCTTTGCCTTCCTTGCGATGCCGCAGAACCCGCCACGCAACAAAAACTGGACGTCCAGCGGGCGCTGGGTGCATTGGGCCAAGCTGGCATTTGAATGGTACTTCATCCGCAAAGTGAAAAAAGGCGTTTCCGAGCCTTGGTATGAAAAACGCATCATGAAGATGCTGAAAATCACCAAGCTGCAGAAATAACAGATGCGGGGCCCCTTAGCGGGCCCCGTTTTCATTTGCGGGGTTAGCCAGCGAAACCCTGACATTGTACAGAAACGCATTTCGTGAAAGCCAAAGGGCCGCGTCAGGATCTATTAATCCTGCATCACTGGTGATAACACGCTGATTGCTACCACTGACCCAATGAAATACTTTCCAAATACGGCTTCTAGTTCGAACCGCCCTCAGATGGTTGTTCCCCGGTTGCAGCGTCTGCAGGTGTCTCTTTGGTCAAAACATCATTGCGCCAGATACCCGTGGCCGTTTTGCCATCAGCATAGAGAACCGTGCCCAGCCCGTCGCGCTTGTTCTCCAGGAACATACCTTCATAAACATCGCCGCTCGAGTAGGTTGCCTTGCCTTGACCGTGGAATTTGTCAGCCTTGAAAGCACCGGTATATTTGAAACCGCCGGGCAAGATCAGCTCACCCTGCCCTTCTCGCAATCCATTCAGAAAGCCACCTGAATAGACAAGCTGGCCATCGGTATATTCCTTGCCTTCGCCTTCACGAAGGCCATTCACCCAGCCGCCAACATATTTGTATTTCTCGGGTGTGGTCAGCGTGCCCTGACCGTTAAAGGTGCCGTTGCGGAATTCGCCCTCATAGATCAACCCGTTGGAATAATGGGCAATTCCCTTGCCGTCCGGCGCACCATCCAGCCAGTTTCCTTCATAGACACCGCCATCGGCATAGGTCATTTTGCCTTGCCCGTTTGGCAGGTTGTTCTTGAACTGGCCAACATAGACCGAGCCATCGGGATAATGCTCTTCGCCCTTGCCTTCCATCATGCCATTGACCCAACTGCCGGTATAGATCTGCCCGTCAGCACTGGTGAACGTGCCCTGCCCGTGGCGCTGGTCATCCTTGAAATCACCCTCGTAAACCGAGCCATCAGGATAGGTGATCTTCCCTTTTCCATTGCGCTGGTTGGCCTTGAACTCGCCGGCATAAACTGTGCGGTCCAGCAGGGTCAGAACTCCGGTGCCATCAAATTTGTCGTCCTTCCAGTCGCCCTCGTAACGGGTCCCGTCACTGGTTTTAAGCGTCCCTTTGCCCTCGCGGTTCCCTTTTAACATGGTTCCCTCGAAAACCGATCCATCGGGATAGATGATCTTGGCCAGCCCTTCCTTGACCCCGTTCACCCATTCGCCCTGATAAACCAGCCCGCTGGGGCTTTTCATTGTGCCTTCACCGTGGCGCAGGCCATTGCGAAACCCGCCCTCGTACTGGGCGCCGTTCGGGTAAACCAATATTCCGTTGCCGTTTATCTGTGCTTCTGACCAGTCGCCCTCGTAACTGCTGCCATCGGGAAACAGTATCTTGCCAAACCCGTCCGGTTTGCCTTTGACAAAAGAGCCGGTGTAGATCGAGCCGTTCTGGAATTTCGCCGTCCCCTGACCACTGGCATAACCGTCGACCCATTCGCCGCTGTACTCGTAACCATCGGGCTGGCGATAAGTGCCGGTGCCATGCCGTTTGCCGTCCAGAAAGGTGCCCTCGTAGATGCCACCATCATCATACTGTTTGGTAATGACCTCGGTCGTGTTCTGGCTGTATCCTGCGCCGGGCAAGCCGAGGGACAGAGCCACCCCGACCAATGCCACCTGCATTTGCGTTTTTGCTGCTTTAACCTTGATCACATCGGTCCCCTATATTTGTTACACAGGAACCTAGTAGAGCCCCGCCGCCCTGACAACGCCTTTTGCGCTTCTGGGCTTCCCCTCCGGCGTAACTCTGCTAATAAATCCGGTAAGAACAAAGGATACGCACGCATGTCTGACAAATTCCGCCTGACCCTGGCCCAATTGAACCCGACTGTGGGGGCTTTGGACGACAACGCCGCCAAAGCGCGTGACGCCTGGGAACAGGGCCGCGATGCGGGGGCCGATCTGGTTGCCCTGCCGGAAATGTTCATCACCGGTTATCAGGTGCAGGATCTGGTGATGAAGCCTGCCTTTACCGCCGACGCAATGCGCCACATCGAACAACTGGCCAAGGACTGCGCCGATGGTCCTGCATTGGCGATTGGCGGACCCTTTGCCGACGGTGACAAGCTGTATAACGCCTATTACATCCTGCAAGGCGGTAAAATCAGCCGCCGCGTGCTGAAACATCACCTGCCCAACGAAACCGTATTTGATGAAAAGCGCCTGTTCGACAGTGGTGATCCGGCCGGCCCCTACAGCATTGGGGGTGTCCGCATCGGCTCGCCCATTTGCGAGGATGCCTGGCACGAGGATGTCGCCGAAACCCTGACCGAAACCGGCGCCGAAATCCTGCTGATCCCCAATGGCTCGCCCTATTTTCGCAACAAGCTGGACGTGCGCATGAACATCATGGTGGCCCGGGTGACAGAAAACGACCTGCCGCTGGTTTACCTGAACATGGTTGGCGGACAGGATGATCAGGTATTCGACGGGGCGTCCTTCGTGTTGAACCCCGGCGGGGAGCTGGCGCTGCTGTTGCCCCCCTTTGAAGAAGTCGTGACACATGTCGATTTCACCCGCGAGGCCGACGGCTGGCGTGCCGCCAAAGGCGATCTGGCCCCGCAACCGGATGAGTGGGAGCAGGATTACCGCGTGATGGTCGAGGCCCTGCGCGATTACATGCGCAAGACCGGATTCAAAAAGGTATTGCTGGGCCTGTCCGGCGGGATCGACAGCGCCATTGTGGCAACCATTGCCGCCGATGCACTGGGGCCGGAAAATGTGCGTTGTGTGATGCTGCCTTCGGAATATACCTCGCAATCCTCGCTGGATGACGCACAGGAAATCGCCGAAAATCTGGGCTGCCGGTACGACTATGTGCCGATTGCCGAGGGGCGCCAAGCCATCACCAACACGCTCGCCCCGCTGTTTGAGGGCACCGAAGAAGGGCTGACCGAGGAAAACATCCAGTCCCGCCTTCGGGGTTTGTTGTTGATGGCCTTGTCCAACAAATTCGGGGAAATGCTGCTGACCACGGGGAATAAATCCGAGGTCGCCGTGGGCTATGCCACCATCTATGGCGATATGGCGGGCGGGTATAACCCCCTGAAAGACATGTACAAAACCCGCGTGTTCGAAACCTGCCGCTGGCGTAATGCCAACCATCGCGACTGGATGGCGGGACCGGCTGGCGAAGTGATCCCGCCGCGCGTGATTGACAAACCACCATCGGCAGAATTGCGCGAGGATCAGCGCGATGATGACAGCCTGCCACCTTACGAGGTGCTGGATGCGATTTTGACAGGACTGGTGGATGATGAAAAATCCGTGGCCGAACTGGTTACTGACGGGTTTGACCGCGATGTGGTGAAAAAGGTCGAGCATCTGCTGTACATCAGCGAATACAAGCGTTTCCAGTCCGCACCTGGGCCACGTCTGACCATGCGGTCTTTCTGGCTGGACCGTCGCTATCCGATCGTAAACCGCTGGCGGGACAAGAGCTAGCAAGCAGGATGGCAAGAGAAAGAATGCCGCGTTTAACCACGCTATTTGACTGAAGATTCTCAAAGTGCCGCTCAAGCAAGGGGGGCTTAAAAGCGTTTGGCCGCCGGATATAAATAGCCATGCAGCGGCCCACAAACCCTTCCCTATGCTTATTCGTAAATTTCGTTAATTCGAGGGCTATAAAATATATTGGTCTGCTTATAATTGCCTGTTTTGGATATTTTCAGGCGCCACCGCCACCCCTACAATCCTCGCAACCTAATTGTCTCCGAGGAAACCATGAACAAGATCAGCAAAACCCGTACCCTGCCCAGTGTCTGCCCGCTGGACTGCCCCGATACCTGCAGCCTGATCACAGAGGTTCAGGATGGCACTCTGTTGTCTGTCAAAGGGTCTCGGGCCAACCCTTATACCGACGGCAAGCTTTGCACCAAAGTCACGCGCCATTACCCTGATTTCGTACATGGAGACAAGCGTCTGACACATCCGCTGAAACGGGTTGGAGCCCGCGGCGAGGGCACCTTTGAACGCATCACCTGGGACGAAGCTCTGGACATCGTCTACGAGGGCTTCTCCGGGGCCATTGCGGCGCACGGACCGCAATCTGTCGTGCCGTTCAACTATGCAGGGCCGCATGGTGAACTGGCGGGTGGGTCGATGGACCGGCGGTTTTTCTATACGCTGGGGGCAAGCCTTCTGAACCGGGGGCCGCTCTGCGGGGCCGTGCGGGGCGGAGCCTATGCCAGTCTGTTCGGCAATGCAGCGGGCATGCCACCCGAACAGGCCGCCCTTGCCGATCTGGTCGTGGTTTGGGGCAATAATGTTTCTGTTTCAAACCTGCATCTGATGAAGGTCCTGAAACAGGCCCGCAAAAACGGGGCCAAGCTGGTTGTGATTGATCCCAAACGCACCAAGATTGCCGAACAATGCGATCTGTTCCTCCAGATTCATCCGGGCAGCGATGTCGTTCTGGCAATGGCCCTGGCGGCAGAACTAGAACGGCGCGAGGCGCTGGATATGGACTTTATCCAGGAATGGGTCACAGGATTCGAACCCTACATGCAGGCCGCCCGCGGATATTCCGTGCAGGACGTGATCGACAAATGCCGCATTTCCGAGGCCGAATTCAACATGCTGGCCGATCTTTATACGCAAGCCAAAAACGCGGCAGCGTCCTTTGGCAACGGGATTGAACGCACCCGCAGTGGCGGCTCGGGGCTGCGGGCGGCTATGGCATTGCAGGCGCTGACCGGCAACCATGGACGGCCGGGCGCGGGTGTGATTGCAAAATCGGGTGTTGCCACACCCAAAACCCCAGACCGGTTGCAACGCAGCGATTTGATCAATCCCGAGACACGCACCTTCAACATTGTCGATCTGCCCGCGAAAATTCTGGATGACACGCTGGATATTCCAATCAAGGCACTGATGATTTTCAACCATAACCCCGTTGCCACCCACCCGGATCAGGCCAACATGATCCGTGCCCTGATGCGCGACGACCTGTTCATCGTCGGGGCCGATATCGTCATGACCGACAGCATGGCCCTGTGTGATGTAATTCTACCGGCAGCCAGCCATTTTGAACATAACGACATCTTTGGCTCTTACGGACAGAACTATTTACAACGGGCCGCCCCTGTCATCCCCCCCGTTGGCGAAGCCCTGCCAAACACCGAGATTTTCCGCCGGCTGGCATCCCGTTTCGGCTTTGATGATCCGATGTTCACGGCCGATGATACACAGTTGATGAATGAAGCCATTGACGCCAGCCACCCACAGCTTGCAGGAATGCAGCCCAGCGAAATCCCGTTGGACAAGGCAATCGAGATGCGGGCGCCAGACGGCGAACCACTGATCATGTGCAAGAACGTGCGCCCTGCCACGGCCTCGGGAAAAATCGAACTGTTCAGTCAGGACCTCGAAGATCGTTTCGGCTTTGGCGTGCCGCGGTATTATCCGGCACCGCAGGACAAGCCCCTTGTGCTGATCACACCATCCTCGACCGAACGCACCAATGCCACCTTCGGAGGGTGCAAAGCCTCGCAGGGCATTGAGCAGGTCGAGATTAACCCGGAAGATGCCCGCGCACGAAACCTGCAAGACGGGCAAAAGGTGGTGGTCTGGAACGGTCAGGCCGAAGTCACCTTTGTGCTGGCAGTTACCGACGCCACCCGCGCCGGTGTGCTTTACAGCCCCAAGGGAACCTGGCGGGTGACCAGCGACACGGGGCTTACAGCCAACGCCCTGATTCCCTCTGATATCCGCACCGATATTGAACGCGGGGCCTGTTACAATGAAACCTTTGTGGACATTCGCAGCGCTTAGGGGTGACACGGTATAGTCAATAGTATTGGATGGTGGAAACAGGTCATTATAGATAGTTTCCACCAGACAACATGACACATTCACACCGCCCGATTTTCCAGATCGACCGCACCCTTGCCGTACCGCTGTTCGAGCAGATCTGTGCCAGCCTGCGCCGACGGATTATTTCCGGCGACCTGCTTGAGGGAACAAAACTGCCTCCGACCCGCGCCATGGCCAGCGAACTGGGCGTTTCGCGCTCTACGGTCGTCACCGCATACGAACAACTCGTGGCAGAAGGTTACCTAAGTGGTGTCCAGGGCTCGGGTTACAAAGTGCTTGCAATGGGCGCTGTCGAACTGGCACGCCCCAAACACAAAAAGGCGGCAAAACGTGGTCCCGTCGCGCAATCCCTTTTGCGCCCGTTTCAGGCGGGCCAACCGGATATGCGTCTGTTTCCCCACCGGCAATGGGCGCGCGCAATCGCGCGAGTCTGCCGCAACAGTCCCGATGCATTGCTTGCGAACAGCGACAATTTCGGAAATCTGGACCTGCGCACAGCCATCGCCGCACATGTTCGGGAATGGCGCGGAGTCGCCGCCGCCCCCGAACAGATAATCATTACAGCCGGCTCAACCGACGCGCTGGATATCTGTTTTCGAACCCTTGCCAGTCCGGGTGATTGTGTCGGCCTGGAAAACCCTGGCTACCTGCCTCTGCGCCGGTATGCCGAACGTCAGGGGTTATCTGTTGCCAATCTTGCAATTGATCATGACGGGGCAACCTTGCCGACCTCGGCCAACGGTATCCGAATGGTTGTGCTGACCCCGTCCCACCAGTATCCGCTTGGCGGCGCCATGCCCCCTGCCCGCAGGCTTGCCTTTCTGCAATGGGCGGAACAACACAACATCTGGATAATCGAAGACGACTACGACAGCGAATTCCGCTATGCTGGCCGGCCTATCCCAGCGATGGCCGGCTTTGACCGGATGAACCGCACAATCTATGTCGGCAGTTTTTCCAAGATATTCTCGAACACGCTTAGATTGGGGTATATCATCGCGCCCGAGGCGCTGGTTCCCGCGTTCCGCTCCAACCTTGCCGAATTTGGCATCAAAGCCGGCACCATGCCACAGCAGGCACTGGCCGACTTTATGCAGGCCGGAGAATTCTACCGGCATTTGCGGCGGGTCCGACGCATTTACAGCGAAAGACGCACATATCTACTCGACCGGCTAAGTCAGGATTTCGCCCAATATGGCACATTTACCGATCATCAGGCCGGCATGCAGGTTGCTTTTCACCTACGCTCGGACCTGGACGATAAACGGATAGAGGACCGCGCCAAGGAATTTGGTATCACAGCTTCGGCCCTTTCCGGATTTCAATCCGGGACACCTGGCATAAACGGCCTTTTATTAGGGTATTGCGGATTTTCGGAGGATGAAATGGCATCGGCCCTAAACAGCCTCGAGAAAGTATTTAACAGTTAGACCCCTTTATTTTTCTGCTTACCGGGGCTGAATCTCCAACGCGATCAGCCACCCGAAGGTGGCGTTTAAGGTTTTGATGTTTTTGTATATTTTGGTTGCGGGAGTAGGATTTGAACCTACGACCTTCAGGTTATGAGATATTTATAGGCTATATGACGGGTTTACCCCTCTTTGCGCTTATCTACCCTATCTTATTGTTT
>WGBJ01000228.1 GCA_015494385.1 Marinosulfonomonas sp. | reverse complement strand
GTGGCAAGCGGGGCAAATGGCACCCGAAGCCAGATGATTATCCAAGGGGGTTGCCCCCTAAATCCTCATCTCGCACGTAATCCTCACCAGTTGCTCCTGAATCTCAATAGACATAGGCACCTCCTTTCTGAATGTTGATAACATCCCGATGGTGCCACAGATTTTGCATATGTCAAAAGTTTTTACGCAACATCTGGTGATAATTTTGTGACAATGGCACGAAACGGCACCAGCGCGATCAGGGCCAGCGACAGTTTTACCATCCAGTCGGCCAGCGCCAAGGACACCCACAACGGCACCTGCGGGCCAACGCCCAGCAGCGGCAGGACTTCGTTTGCCCATGACACATCGTTGGCGGGTTCAAGGAACACCAGTTGGCTGGAAAAGGCGATGGTAAAGAACAGCGCGGTATCAAGGCTGGAGCCAACCAGCGTCGAGGCCAGCGGTGCCCGCCACCACGCGCCACGGCGCAAGCGATCAAAGATGGCCACATCCATCATCTGCGCGGTCAAAAATGCGATGCCCGATCCGATGGCAATGCGCCATGTCACCAGCGGGCCGAATTCGCCCATGATCTGTGTGCCGATCAGCGAGCAGATAACGCCCACCACAAAGCCCGCGAACACCACCTTGCGGGCGGCCGTTACCCCGTAAACACGGTTCATCACGTCAGTGACCAGAAAGGCAAAGGGATAGGTGAACGCGCCCCAGGTCAGCCATTGGCCGAACAGGTGCTGAACAAGGATATTGCTGGCCACGACAATGGCGGCCATGGCGATCACGCCAGGTAGGATGCGGGTCATTTTGTTATTTCCGTTTTACAAGGTTGCGGAGACTCGGCCCCCGAAGGGACGCCGCGTCCTAGCCTCTATGGCCATGTATGGCAAGCTATTCCTTGATCCGGTATTCGACGAATTCGGTGCGTTGCAGCGCATTCAGGTTGTTGTCGGACACCATTGTCAGCCGGATATCGTCCTGCGCATCACGCCAGACAGACAGCCCTTCCAGATTGTCATGGGTACCTGCCGGGGTGGTTAGCAGGGTTACTTCGTCTGCAATCATATCCCCCGAAATGGTGAATCGTCGCACGCGGGTTTCAAAGCCGAAAACGCTGCGTAGTTTGCGCTCCAGCAGATAGAGCTTTCCGTCCGGCCCGAAATCGGCACCCACCGGCAGAAACGTTCCGATGCGGGGGATGCTGAACGGTGTGGTCCATGTGCCGTTATGATAGCGATAGACGGTAAAGGGGGTGGTCCGATTGCTGGACCCTTCGGCCATCGTATAAAGCGCATCATCCGGCCCGATTGCCAATGCCTCCATGCCACCGTTGACATCCATATTGCCAAAGTCGGGGTGGCGCGGGATCCATGCGGCCTGACCGTCGGGGCGGTTGTAGGTCCAGATGCGGTGATAGCGTTCGAAGGATACATAAATGCGGCCATCAAAGCGGATTGCCAGCCCTTCGGCATCGGAATTGAAGGCTGTTAGTTTGCCATTTCCCGGGTTCTTTAATTCGGACTGGTTGGCAGTAACACCGAATATCAGCCCATTTTTGCGGTGTAGTTGACCAGTTGCAATCAATCCCCGATCACTGATGATCGTGAATTCCTGCCCGTCACCGGAAACCTCAAGCGCCGAATACCCCCCATCTCTCGGGGTGGGGGCTGGCCATGTATAGCTGCTGATGTATTCGGCGGATTGGGCGGTGATGCTGCTTGCCGGTAGTAGGGCAAATAGCAGGCCTATCAGCGCGACTCTAAAACGGTGCGGCATTGTTTGGGTAGATCAGACAAAACATATTCGCGCCGTGGTTTGGGGGGTGGTGCGTTCGGGTCGGGCGGCGGCGGGTTCAGGATACGATCGACCCAGCCCTGTGCCTCTTTGCAGCCGTCACCGGGTGGGGGTGGGGCCTGATTGACACAGCCGCGCGAACCCTTTGGGCATTTCAGACGGACGTGGAAATGGTAATGGTGGCCCCACCACGGGCGCACCTTGCGCAACCAGCGGCGATCGCCTTTTTCATCTTTGCACATCTGCACCTTGGCGCCGGGAAAGATGAATATCCGTGCCACACGCGGGTCCTGAGCGGCGGCTTTGACAATGTTGTGCTGGAACCGGCCCCATTTGCTGTTCACATAGGCCCCTTTGGCGCGGCGATAGGAAACGGCGGACAGGTTGGCGCGTTGTTGCACGGTCAGATTCATATTGGTGGCCGGCATCAGCCAGATATCCGCGTCCAGCCCGATCTGGTGCGACCGGTGCCCCGACAGCATTGGACCACCGCGCGGTTGCGACATGTCGCTAAGGTAAATCCCCTTGGCACCACGCATCCGCGAAGCCTTGCGGCTGAGTTGTTTGATGAAATCGATCAGTTCTGGGTGCCCCCAGTTGCGGTTCCGCGCCACCCGCATTTCCAGCCATGTTGCGCCGGTATGTGGCAGTTGCTCCCCCCCTGCCAAACACCCTTTGGCATAGCCGCCAAAAGGTGCAGGTGCTTGGGTCGACCCTTGGCTGTGGGCGCCAAACAATTGTTTGGCCAATGGCTTGGCTGTGATTGGCTGGGCGATGCCAAGAACAAGTGCGACAATCGTTAAAAACCGGAGTTTCATGCGCCGTGGTCTCCCTTGGGTTTGACCCAGACTAGCAGAACCAGACTGATGCCGAACAGGAAAATCAGCGGCGTGATGCCGATGCGCTGGTTTCCACTGATCTCGGAGACCAGTGCGATCAGCGCAGGCGCCAGAAACGCGGTGGCCTTGCCCGACAGGGCATAGAGGCCGAAGGCTTCGGTCGGGCGTTCCGGGTCGGCGTGGCGCACCATCATGGTGCGGGAACTGGCCTGAAGCATCCCGCCAGCCGCACCGATAATACCGCCACAGATGAAAAAGATGATGTCGGGCATTTGTGAATCTGGCGCAAAGGCAAACCCGAACAGCGATTCACGGGTCATCGATACAACAATGATACAGACAGTGATCAGCGCAATAATAGTGCCGATCAGCACCGGTTTAGGGCCGAATTTTTTATCAAGCTTGCCGCCGAAATAGGCGAAAATGGCCGCTGTAATTGCCGAAATTACCCCGAAAACACCAATCATCATGATTTCCCAGCCCAGCACCCCTTTGGCATAAATCGCGCCAAAGCCGTACAGGCCGTTCAGGGCATCACGGTAAAACAGGCTGGAGGTCAGGAATGCAAACATGCTGTGGCGTTTGGGTAGGGATTTGAGCGTTTGCCACAACCCGCGCAAGGCATCGCGGGTGTTGCCCTCGATCTGCACATCGGCCGGTTTTTCGCGCACCCACAGGAAAAACGGGATCATACCGATGATGAACCACATGGCAACGAACGGGCCGACCAGCCGCGTGCCTTCGCGGGTTGCACCGTCCAGCCCCAGCAGTGGCGGGTTCCCCAGCAATGTTACCCCGTTGGCGTTTTCCACAAACAGCGGGAACATGATGGCCAGCGCCAGAACGCCGCCCCAATATCCCAGCGCAAAGCCCGAGCCGGAAATCTTGCCGGTATCTTCGCGCGGGACCAGTGACGGCAACATCGAGTTGGTGAAGATCGTGGTGAATTCCATACCGATGAAGCCGATCCCGAAAAACACCAGCGCCCAGATGATGCTGAAACTGTCTGGGGCTGTCCACCACAGGCCAAAGGCGCCGACGATGTAGAACACCGAAAACAGTTTGATCCATGACATCCTGTGGCCGGAGCTGTCGGCAAAGGCCCCGAGAATGGGTGCGGTAATAGCGATGATCAGCCCGCTGATGGCCAACCCCCAGCCCCAATAGGCCTGTGCCTTGGCCTTGGCCAATTCCTCGGGCACGCCGCTGCCCATCAGGTTTGTTGTAACCATTTCCGCGAAATAGGGGCCAAAGATAAAGGTCAGCAGCAATGTGTTATAGGGCTGGCTGGCCCAGTCAAACATCATCCAGCCCCAAACCCGTTTCTTTTGCGAAACCTCGGCCATACCGCTCACTCCCCTTGTTTTTTTGCGATAAAACAGGGAAAGGCAGGTCAGTGCAAGGGAACCTTTAGGTTTTGGCCAGATTTTCAGGTGGCCACGGGCGGCTGTCCTCGGCCTTGATCCAGTTTTGCACCCATTCGGGCAACTCGGGGCTGGTTTCACCAACCCCCATCGCAACACCGACCTTGGCGGGGTCAACAATCCCGTCCGGCCCTGTCACAGCCGTGCGATACAGCGCCTGATTGGCGCAATGGCCACGGGTCCAGATGGATTGCTCCAGATACAAAAACCGGTTGTCCCAGCCCAGCGCCCGACTGTGGATCTGGAACCGCTGGAACATCCGCACCCGCCGCCGGTAGCGCACCGAAGTCCCTGCCACCGTTAACCCCCAGCCATTATCCTTGATGGCGCGGATCAGGCCGATGCGGCTTGCCAGCGGTATCCGCCCCAGATCATACAGCGTCAGGGTGCGCCCGTTGTTCAGTTCGAACCAGAAATCCAGATCCCACGGCCAGCAGATGTGATTGGACACATGCACCTCGCCCATTTTCAACGGTGGTGCATTTCGGTGCACAATCAGTTCTTTGGCCATGCGGAAAAATGGATACATTAACGGCTCCTTTGTGATGTCGGTGCAATGTGGGGGAATAATACCCCGCGTCAAGCACAACGTGGCGGCACAATGCTTGCGCTTTTTGCAACAGATGCTTACCTGATAGCCAACCCTTCCAAGGAGAAAAGAAATGCTCGCAATATACGGCCCGCTACAGCTGGTTCTTAGTGTGGTATACATGATCATGATCGCCCATATCATCATGAGCTGGCTGATCAATTTTCAGGTTCTGAACCTGCATCAACCGATGGTGCAACAAATCTGGTACGGTTTGAATCGCCTGCTGGAACCGGTTTACCGCCCCATCCGGAATTTCCTGCCCGATACCCGCCCGCTGGACCTTGCGCCACTGGTGGCCCTGCTGGTTGTGATTTCCCTACGGGCATATGTTTTGCCCGTTATTTTCGGATTCGCGTAATGCGCATTCACCGCCCGCTTGTTCGGGCGGGATGCCAACAGGCCCGGCGATAGATGCAGCCACAGACAGAAATCCTGTCCACCGTTTTCGGCTTTGACCAGTTCCGCCCCGGTCAGGCCGAGATCGTGGATGCCGTGGTGCAGGGCCGCACTACGCTGGCGATCATGCCCACCGGTGGCGGCAAATCCCTGTGTTTCCAACTGCCCGCCCTGATGCGGGACGGGGTGACGGTTGTGATTTCGCCGCTGATTGCCCTGATGCGCGATCAGGTCCGCGCCCTGCAAGAAGCAGGGGTCGAGGCCGGCGCGCTGACCTCGGGCAATACCGAGGAAGAAACCGAATACGTCTATGCCGCCGCCAATGATGGCCGT
>WGBJ01000227.1 GCA_015494385.1 Marinosulfonomonas sp. | reverse complement strand
TCAAATGTGATAGCTGTTGCAGCGCCCACCCAGGGTCGGGCGCGTCTTGGCGATGCCTGATGTAATGATAAATATACGAGTATAGGGACCAAACCATGAAACAAGACCCAATCGCCCAGATCGCCAAAATCAAACAATCCAGTCCGAACAACCTGATGGCGCGGCATTTCGACATGGAATATTTCCGCCCTCTGGACCCCGCCCTGCAACAACGCATGCTGAAAATCATTGCATCAGGCATTGCCAACCCCGACAGCTCGATGGGGGCCTATGCGATGGACGCGCAGGATTACGACGATTTCGCGCCGTTCTTTGACAAGCTGATCCATGATTTCCACGGCATCCCCGATGATACCCCGATCGCCCAGCCGCATGATTGGGATACCACGCAGGCGGCTTGTGATCTGGGTGCAATTGATCCGGCGCTGAAAGATGTTTCCATGCGGGTGCGGGTGGCGCGTAATGCGGCGTCCTTCCCCTTGCCCGGCGCCATGAACCGGGATCAGCGGGTGGCGTTTGAAACCCTTGCGGCGGATGCTTTTGCCAAACTGGCCGAAAATCCGGCCTTCGGCGGGCAATACCTGTCGATCACCCCCGGTTCAGCACATGAAATCACCCCTGATGAATACAACCGCCGCGTTGCTGCCCACCAGATGTTCAAGGACATGAGCAACGACCGGTTCCTGAACGTCGCGGGTATTTCCGGCGACTGGCCCTATGGGCGCGGGATGTATGTGTCCGAAGCCGAAGATTTTCTGGTCTGGGTTGGCGAAGAAGACCACCTGCGCATTATGGCGATGCAAACGGGTGGCAACCTGAACGCGCTGTTTGACCGCCTTCATACGGGGCTGACGGTGCTGGAAGGGCTGCTGCCCGAATTCGCCATGTCCGACAAATACGGCGCGATTGCTTCGTGTCCGACCAATCTGGGCGCAGGGATGCGGGCCAGCCTGCATATGAAACTGCCCAAGGTGACCAAAGGCGGCACCGATCTGTCGGTTGTAACCAATGCCGCCAAAGACCTTGGCCTGGCCGTGCGCGGGGCAGGGGGCGAACACTCGGACGCAGGCGCGGACGGGTTGGTCGATGTCTCGCCCTCGGCGCGGCTGGGGGTGTCGGAAATGCAGATCATGCGGCGGCTGTATGACGGGGCCGCAAAACTGTGGGAGATGGAGAAGGCGGGGTAAAACAACGCCTGCTCATGGGGGCGGACGAATAGGACCTGTTTCTACTCATCACGCTGCCGGTCCATATAGTCGCGGATTTTGCCAAGAACCGGCAAGGCCCGGGCGACCTCTTCCTGTGGTATCTCGTCCATCATTGCAGCAAACCCTCCGGCCAAATCGGCGACCGTTTCCATATGCAATTTTCGCCCCGCATCCGTAAGCCAGACCTGTTTGCTACGCTTGTCACGGGGGTTGGGGCGCATTTCAACCAGCCCGCGTTGCTGTAATGTGGCCAGGGTATGTGTCATGCTGGTTTTCGGGGTTTGAAAGGCTCTGGCGATCTGGATTGGGGTTTGCCCGTCGCCAACCCGGCCCAGATGGTTCAGCACCGCGAAATGCGCGTGGATCATCCCTTCGGGCAGACTTGCCTCAAGGGCATTTCGGCTAAGCTGCTCCAGTATTCCTATTTCGGTAAACAGCTCGAAATAGGGGCGCAGATTGTTCTTATCCATCAAGCATCCGTGTTTTTAGCGGCCAGCGCGGGCTTTTGCCCACATCGGGACCATAGCCCAACCGGCCCAGCATTTGAACTGTCTCGCCCGGATTGGCAAGCAAACGGTGCGCGGTGGCATATTGTTTGGACATTTCGGGATATTCCTGCAGGGCCTGACTGACCGGTTGCAAGGAAAGGCCAAGAGCGGTTGTTTGCAGATTTAGCCTGACCCATTTGCGACCTGCGTTAATCTGGTCCGCACGGGTGTTGCCGGTGCTGGTGATCACGGCATAGGCAGGGGTGTTGGCAAGCCAGTTATGATATGTGTCTACATAGGTCGCAAATTCACGGCTTTCGGGATTCATCTGACCTTCGCGCGTTAACAGGCCAAACGCCATCAGCCCCTCCAGAAATGTGCCACCCAATGTAATTCCGTCGGGGTTGGCATTGATTTCGGATTTGCCAAACCGGGTCAGGTCAACGCTTTCACGCTGCATTGCAGGGGTGTGGATCTCGATGTTGGCGGCTTCCCACGTCAATGCGCGGATTTCGGCAACCAGTTTGGGCTGTGTCTGGATGGTTGCGAAACCGGTCAGTTGATCGACAACTTCAGCGGGGATCGGTGTGTCGGCATAGGGATTTCGGCAGGTCCGCCGGTGCGGGATCATGGCAAACAGCGGATCTTTTGCCGCGCCCTTTCGGAATGTGGCAATCGCCACGGGTCCGGCCTCGCCCTCGGGGTAAATCCGCAAATCAACTGCATAGTCTATTTCGGAAGCGGCAATCGTCATCAATTCCAGAAAGCACCCCAATCCGATGACCAGTTGGCGTTGAAACGGGTCGGTGTGCGGCAGGTCGCGCGCGGTATCGCGGTGCAGGATTACAGTGTCGTCCCCCTTTAGCTCGACCAGCCAGGGCTGCCGGTTGTGCGGGTTCGGGGCAAGAATGGCATAGGACAGGGCAAACATGCGCGGTTCGTCATAGGTTCCCGCTGTGGCCCATGGGGCAAGCGCCGCTTTTGGTGTTCGTGTGGCCGCAAATCCGCCGATACCTGCGGCGGCCGCAAAAATAGTGCCGCCCCCGATCAAGCCGAGTGTTTTTCGTCTGGTTATGGGCATGTCGGCCTCCTAAAAGTTCGATATCGGACTAAATAGTGCGATATCGAACTAAATGCAAGCTGATATGCAAACTATTGCGTGGTACGCAAGCTGTGCTAACCTGACCCCGCTCAAGTCGGCAGGCAGTGAGCGAAATCGGTGTGTGCCATATCAAATCTGTATTTCAGAAAGGTATGACATGACACAAAGACCAAAACGCCGTGGCCGCAAATCTCCGCCGCAATCCGTAAAACCCGCTGATGCTTTTTCCATCGACCGTGTGTTTGCTGCCCGTCTGGGGTTCGGCTTTCTGGATGCCGACCGGCTCGAATTCATGCAGTCCCGCGCTTTCGCATTGCTGGAAGATTACGGCGTGATGGTGGTGCACCCCGCCGCCAAAGCCGCGTTTCTAAAGGCGGGCGCTACAGAAGGCTCCGAGGCCGGACGCATCCGTTTGCCCCGCGAACTGGTTGAGGAAGCATTGGCGGCCACGCCGAAAACTGCGCTGTTTGCAGGGCGCAAACCGGAATTCGACATGCAGGTGCCACGTCCCGACAAAGGCTTTATCCTGCGCACCGGCACCGGCGGGCATGGCTATGTTGACCCGCGGGATGCCAGCTATCGCAACATGGATGTGCAGGCGGCGACCGAAATTGCAGCGGTGGCCAATGATCTGGACCAGATCGGGTTCATCGCCCACCCCTTTGTGCATGGCGTGCCCGAGGTTACGGCGGATATCCATGCCTATGCGGCCATCACCGCAAACACCCATAAACACGTCTGGATGCAGCCCTATCAAAAGGAAAACATCGAATACCTGATGAAGATTGCGGCGATTGCGGCGGGGGGCGAAGATGTGTTGCGAGCGCGGCCCTCGACAAGCGTGATCACCTGTTCTTTCACCCCGTTGGAATTCAAATACATGGACACCGAGGTGATCATTCAGGCCGGTCAATACGGCGTGCCGATCCATGCGTGTTCGTTGCCATCCGCCGGTGGCACGGCCCCGCTGTCGGTGCCGTCCCTTGCGCTAATGGCGGCGGCGGAAATTCTGGGGATAATGACCATGGCGCATATCCTTGCGCCGGGCACACCGGTGATCGCCACCCCGCTGATGTTCGCGCTGGAGATGCGCACGGGCAGCGCGTTGCAATCCAGTGTCGAGGCGATGCAGGCGGCGAATATGGCGATCCAGTTGATGAAAAGCTTTGGCATGATGACACACACCTATGGTTCAGGGTCGGACACGCCGGATGCCGACCATCAGTCGATGGCGGAACGGGCGATGCTGATGCAAAACGTGGCGCTGGCGGGGGCCGATATTCTGGGCGGCGTGGGGCAGTTGGAATGCGCCACGGTGTTTTCGCCGGTGCAGGCGGTGCTGGACAATGAAATCGGCGCGATGGTGCGGCGGTTCCTGCGCGCGCCCGCGATTGATGATGCCAGCCTGAACTGGGACGGGATGATGCAGGTTGCGGTTGGCGGGCATTTTCTGGACAGCGACCATACGGTTGCCCAGTGCCGTGATCAGTTTATCCCCACGGTGTTCCAGCGCGACGGGCGCGATGATTACGAGGCCAAGGGACGGCACGGTGCATTCGAGGCGGCGCGGGATGCCGCGCTGGCCTCGATTGCGGCGGCGCCCGAGGGCGGGGTGCTGGACGAGGACCAGACCCGCGAGATTGCCGAACTGGCCGCCAAAGCCGATGAACATATCGTGCAGGTCTACTCGGGGCGGGTCGAAACGATATAGGGTCGGATTTGGGCTTGAGTTTTGCGGCGTATTGGTCACAAGGTTTGACCAATAAGCGCAGGTTTGAGTCGTGAAAGGATGCCCGATGGCCGTGATCACCAATATTGACGATCTGAAACAGATTTACCGCCGCCGTGTGCCCAAGATGTTTTACGACTACGCCGAAAGCGGCAGCTGGACAGAACAGACTTTCCGCGAGAACACCTCGGACTTTGACAAAATCCGCCTGCGCCAGCGGGTGGCGGTGGACATGACGGGCCGCAGCACCGCAACGCAGATGATCGGCGAGGATGTCAGCATGCCCGTCGCGCTGGCCCCCGTGGGCCTGACCGGCATGCAATGCGCCGATGGCGAGATCAAGGCAGCCAAAGCGGCCGAGGATTTCGGCGTGCCCTTTACCCTGTCCACCATGTCGATCTGCTCGATCGAGGATGTGGCCGAGAACACCACCAAACCCTTCTGGTTTCAGGTATACACCCTGAAGGACGACGATTTCATGAAACGCCTGTTTGACCGGGCGCGGGCGGCGAATTGTTCGGCCATCGTGATTACGGTTGATCTGCAACTGCTGGGCCAGCGGCACAAGGATCTGAAAAACGGCCTGTCGGCCCCACCCAAACTGACGGTGAAATCGGTGGCCAATATGATGACCAAGGTGCAGTGGGGCCTTGGGATGCTTGGCACCAAGCGGCGTGAATTCGGCAATATCGTAGGCCATGCCGCCGGTGTCACCGACCCGTCCAGCCTGTCGGAATGGACCGCAAGCGCGTTTGACCAGACGCTGGATTGGGAGCGGATCAAACCTGTCTCTTATACACATCT
>WGBJ01000226.1 GCA_015494385.1 Marinosulfonomonas sp. | reverse complement strand
GGTTGTTGTGGGGGGGCTCTATCTGGGTTCCTGTCACGGCGTTCCTTGGTTTCGTTGTTGGGTATCTGGTGCACAAGTTTGTATCGGTGGCCATCAGCCCGCTCCTCGGTTTGATCCTGGGTGTTCTGGCTGCAATTATCTGGTGGTTGTTCCTTATGGGGCCGGTCGGGGATTTCTTGCAAAGCATCATCCCACTAGCAATTGAAAGTGTCGAAAGCCGGAAATTCGGTGGGTTCATGCTCTCGATCCTGTTGGGGATAACAGGGATTACCCTATCCTTCCCGCTGGGGATTGTTTTGGCGCTTGGGCGGCAATCAAATCTGATTATCGTGAAAGCTCTTTGTGTCGGGTTCATCGAGTTTATCCGCGGTGTGCCGCTGATCACTCTGTTGTTCGTGGCATCGGTGTTGTTGCAATACTTCCTGCCCAAAGGCACCGAGTTTGACATCATCCTTCGGGTTATGATCATGGTCACCATTTTTGCCGCTGCCTATATGGCCGAGGTAATCCGTGGTGGTTTGGCCGCTCTGCCGAAAGGTCAGTACGAGGCAGCCGATGCGCTGGGCCTTGACTACTGGCAGGCGCAGCGTCTGATCATCATGCCGCAAGCATTGAAGATTTCGATCCCGGGTATCGTTTCAACCTTTATCGGGTTGTTCAAGGATACCACTCTGGTTTCGATCATTGCGATGGCCGACCCGATCCAGTGGGTGAAATTCATCCAGTCCGATTCCGATTGGAATGGCATCATTTGGGAACTCTACGGCTTTGTCGCCTTTGTGTTCTTCATCTTCTGCTTCTCCATGTCCCGCTATTCCATGTATCTGGAGCGCAAGCTTCAGACTGGTCATTAATTAAAGGAGTGACGTAAATGTCTGAATCCGCAACCGCACGCGCCCAGATGTCCATTTCGGACGAGGTGGCAATCGAAATCACCAATATGAACAAATGGTATGGTGCCTTTCACGTTCTGAAAGACATCAACCTGACGGTTCATCGTGGTGAACGGATCGTGGTTTGTGGCCCTTCGGGGTCGGGTAAATCCACATTGATCCGCTGCATCAACCGGCTTGAGGAACATCAGGAAGGGTCGATTATCGTTGACGGGACTGAACTGTCCTCGGATCTGAAAAACATCGACAAGATCCGGTCCGAGGTTGGCATGTGCTTTCAGCACTTCAACCTGTTCCCGCATCTGACCATTCTGGAAAACTGCACGCTGGCACCGATCTGGGTTCGCAAGACACCCAAGGCCGAGGCCGAAGAAACCGCGATGCATTTCCTTGAAAAGGTGAAGATCCCCGAGCAGGCCGACAAATACCCCGGCCAGTTGTCCGGTGGTCAGCAACAGCGTGTGGCGATTGCCCGTTCCTTGTGCATGAAGCCACGCATCATGCTGTTCGACGAGCCGACATCGGCGCTGGACCCCGAGATGATCAAAGAGGTTCTGGATACGATGATCGAGCTGGCCGAAGAAGGCATGACGATGATCTGTGTGACCCACGAAATGGGCTTTGCCCAGGCCGTGGCAAACCGCGTTATCTTTATGGATGCCGGCCAGATTGTGGAGCAGAACGAACCCAAAGAGTTCTTCAACAACCCGCAATCCGATCGCACCAAACTGTTCCTCAGCCAGATTCTGGGCCACTAGAAACAGTCGGAAAAAAACCAATCAAAAAGCCCTGTGCGAAATGCACAGGGCTTTTTTCGTTTTATCCTGCGGCTCCTCAAGCCTGACGGCTTTCCTCGCCTTTGCGAGAAGCGCCCGTAAGGGAGCGACGAGCCGCCGTTCAGGTCAAGCCGTCCAGCGTTTTCTTCAACTTCTCCATCATCTCGTCGATATGGGATTTTTCGGAGATGAACATCGGCGACAGGATTCCGCAATCGCCGGTGAATTTCACATGCATCCCGTTCCAGAACAAATCAATCTGCGCCTGCCCGCCACGCTGACCCGGTTTGCCGTTTGATTTCAGCTCGACCCCCGCGGCCATACCAATCCCGCGGATGTCCTTGACCATCGGGTGATCCTTTAGCTGATAAACCGAGTCCAGAAAGTAGGGCGACATATCGGCGGCGCGGCCATACAGATCGTCATCCTCGTAAATCGACAACGCGGCCAGACCGGCGGCGCAGGCCGCGGGGTGGCCGGAATAGGTGTAACCGTGGAAAAACTCGATCGCGCCCGGTGCGGATTTATCGGAAATCACGTCGTGGATTTTATCAGTGGTGGCCACGGCCCCCATCGGGATCGATCCGTTGGTCAGCGCCTTGGCCATCGTCATGATGTCGGGTGTTACGCCAAAAGCATCGGCGGCGAATTTTCCACCAATGCGGCCAAAGCCGGTGATCACTTCGTCAAACACCAGCAGGATACCGTTTTCATCACAAATCTGGCGCAACCGTTCCAGATAGCCAACCGGCGGGGCAAGGATACCGGTGGACCCTGCGACGGGTTCGACAAAACAGGCGGCAATGGTCTGCCCGCCAAATGTATCCACCGCGCGTTGCAAATCTTCGGCCAGCTCCACGCCGGTCTGCGGCTGGCCGCGCACCATCAATTCGTCCGCGTTCCATGTGTGGCGCATCATCACGATGTTGGGCATCACCGCAGGGAACGACTTGCGATTGTTCACCAGCCCCGACAGTGAAACACCACCGATGTTCACCCCGTGATAGGCCCGTTCGCGTGACACGAACCGCGTGCGGTCGTTGCCCATGGCCGAATGATAGGCCATCACCATTTTCAATGCGGTATCCACGGCCTCGGACCCCGAGTTGACGAAAAAGACGTGGTTGAAATCCTCGGGCAGCAGCCGCGCCAGTTTTTCGGCCAAAGCAAAGCTAAGCGGATGGGACGATCCGAAGGGTGAAACATAGGTCGTCATCTGCATCGCGTCATGCACCGCTTCGATGATTTTGGGGTGGCAATGGCCGGCGGGGCTGCAGAACAAACCGCTTGAGGCATCAATCACGGTGCCGCCTTTGTGGTCGGTCATATAGACACCCTTGGCCTGCGTGATCAGGCGCGGGTTTTCCTTGAAACCCTTGTTGTCAGTGAACGGCATCCAGTATTCCGCGAGCGAATTTGTTTTCACGTCAAAAGCCATGATCGGGTCCTTATCGTCGAATTGTAATGGGGTGTGGCGCGCGATTGCGCCGGATTTCGGATTTGACATTAGGAGGCGGCTGTGAATTCCATAGGGCCAGTTGAAAACCGAATATAAGGCCAGATGAACCCGCCATGCCGCTCGTTGAAGACACCTTTTTTCTGGACCCGAACTTTCAGGGCACCCTGCAAAGCCAGATCCAACAGATTGTGGCCTCGGCCATTCTGGCGGGGCGTTTGCAGGCGGGGGAAAAACTGCCGTCATCGCGTAAACTGGCGGAACATTTGGGAATTTCGCGGATCACAGTGACGCTGGCCTATCATGAATTGGTGGCGGATGATTACATCAAATCCGTGGGCCGGTCGGGTTATTACGTATCCGAAACCGCGCCGATGGTGCCTCTGCCCGCAATCAAAGGCGAGATGCACAAGGACACAGTGGACTGGTCCCAAGCGGTGCAGCGCGATTTTACCGGTGGGAAAACTGTCAAGAAAAACTACAACTGGCGCAGTTATCCCTACCCGTTCATGTATGGGCAGCCGGACCCTGACCTGTTCAATCAGGCCAGTTGGCGGTTGTGCGCAATGCAGGCGCTGGGGAAAAAGGAGTTCGACAGTCTGACCTCGGATTACGCCGAACAGGACGACCCCGAGCTGATCAATTTCATTGCCCGTCACACCCTGCCACGGCGCGGGATTCTGGCGCGGCCGGAACAGATACTGGTGACGGTCGGGGCGCAGAACGCACTGTGGATGGCGGCGCAGATTTTGCTGAATGAAAGGCGCGCGGCGGCCTATGAAAACCCCGGCTACCACGGAATCCGAGAGATTTTGCGCCATACAGGATGCACCCAGCATCCTGTCGAGATTGATGATCAAGGGTTGCCGCCGGATTTGTTGCCACCGGACGTTGACGCACTGTTCATCACGCCCAGTCACCAATGCCCGACCACAACCACCATGCCAATGGACCGGCGCCGCGAATTGTTGCGGCTGGCGAATGAACGCAATTTTCTGATTGTCGAGGATGACTACGAATTCGAGATGAGTTTTCTGAAGGCCCCGTCGCCCGCCCTGAAGTCGCTGGATGAGGACGGACGGGTGATCTATGTCGGCAGTTTTTCCAAGTCGCTTTTTCCCGGTTTGCGTTTGGGGTATCTGGTGGGGTCCGAACCGTTTATCGAACAGGCGCGCGCGTTGCGGTTGGCATCCTTGCGGCATCCTCCGGGGTATATGCAGCGCACCACGGCGTATTTTCTGGGGCTGGGACATTACGATGCGATGATCAAACGGATGCGCGGCGTCTATCAGAAACGGCGACAGGTGACAGCACAGGCGCTGGAGAAAACCGAGATGAAAGTGGCCGGGCGTGCGTCATTTGGCGGGTCGGGATTCTGGGTCGAGGCGCCCAAACGAGTCGATACCGAAGTGTTGCGCCACAGACTGGCCGAAAACGGGGTTTTGATCGAGGCCGGAAACCCTTTTTTTGCCGGTAAAGATTCGCCACGAAACTT